>CAIPEX010000027.1 GCA_903864185.1 uncultured Chloroflexota bacterium
AGAAACACATCCGTCAGGCGCATGAGGAAGGAGTCGAGCCTCCCGCCAAAGTAGCCCGCAACGATCCCAATAAGGGTGCCGATCGCGATCGACCCGATTGCTGAGACGAAGCCGATCAGGAGTGAGGCACGGCCGCCATTGACGACAAGGGTGTAGACGTCGAGCTGGAGCTGAGCGGTCTCACCAAAAATATGATCAAACGATGGGCCTCGCCCAAGGAAGACATCCTCACTTGGCACCGGAATGTCACCGTAGTTGAATGGGGCAAAGATCGGGCCGATGAGAATGAACGCAAAGATGACAAGGATGATGGCGAGCCCGAGTGGCCCTTGGCGCCCAGCAAAGAAGCGACGCCGGGCTTGGCGCCACGGGCTCTCTGCTCGATGGACCGCACGTGCGTCAAGTTGCGCAGGTCGCTTTTTCACAGGCGCACGCGTGGATCAAGGATCGCGTAGAGCAGGTCGGAGATGAGATTGCCGATCACGACCATGAGTGAGGCAATCAAGAGGATCGCCATGAGCATGGGGTAGTCGAGCCCATTCGTGGCGAGGAGGGTGAGGCGGCCAACGCCTGGCCACGAGAAGATCGTCTCGGTGATCAGTGCCCCACCGAAAAGGAAGGGGAAGGCAAGCCCCAAGTTCGTCGCGAATGGTACGAGCGCTGTGCGTAGCGCGTGGCGGATGATCACGCGGCGGTAGGGGAGCCCCTTTGCGCGCGCGGTCCGAACGTGCTCCATGCTCATCGAGTCGATCACCGATGCGCGCACGTAGCGAGAGTCACCGGCAACGCTGATGAGCACGAGTGTCGATACGGGCAAGATCAGGTGTCGCGCCAGATCGATGAGCGCCGCGGCAGGGTCGAGGCCGAAATACTGCCAGTAGAGCTCGCTGCCAAATGCGGGGAACTGTCGTGCGTCGGTCATGCCGCTCACCGGCGTCCACCCAAGCGTGACCGCGAAGATCCAGATGAGCATGAAGCCCAAGATGAAGGTGGGGAAGGTGGAGGTCACGTAGGTAAAGGTTGTCACCGTGTTGTCAAACTTCGAGCCGCTCTTCAGGCCGGTCCACACGCCGAGGATGACGGCGAGCGTGAGCCAGATGACGATCGAGAGGCCCGCAAGGATGAGTGTCGGGAGAGCTGCTTGCGCAATCGAGTCTCCAACCCCTTCACCATTCGCATACGAGTAGCCGAGCTCGCCATGGAGGATCCCCGTGTTAATGCCGGAGAGTGGGGTGGGAAGGAAGACCGGGAGCCCCGTTGGGCCGATCAGCGCATCGAGCCCGTCTTTGTCACGGCGGCAGGCACCAAGCCAGCGGCAGTACTGCACAGGGACAGGCTTATCGAGTCCGAGCGATTTGAGGTAGCCGGCCTTCTGCTCGGCGGTGTACTTGGGGTTCTCCGCAAACTTCTGCTCTGGGCCGCCTGGCGCAGCAAGGATGAGGGCATAGATCAGCACGCTTGACCCGACCATGATCATGACGCCGAGTGCAATTCGCCGAAGTGCAAACTTGATCAATGTGCCCCCTTTCTACTGCAGGGATCATAGCAATAGCCGCGCTGCTGTCGTCATTTTGTGGGCAAATGCAATCGCCGCGGGCCCCTTTCGGAGTCCCGCGGCGATTGCGGTACGTACTGAGAGCGCGTGAACTAGTTCGACGTTACGTCGAGCTCGTACGCGTTCCAGATTGGGCCCCAGGCCTGGTGAGGGATGTACCCACTGACCCTGCTTGACACCAGGGTGATGTCGAGCCAGTAGTGGAGCGGGATGACGACGACGTTTGCCGCCATCGTGTCCTGCACCTTGTACATCAACTTCTTCTGCTCCGGTACGTCCACGGAAGTCTTCACTGCCTCGAGGAGTGCGTCCAACTTCGGAATGTTGACGAACTGGTCGTTGCCGCCACCGTTCACTTCAGTCTGTGACGAGTGGTACGAATCGTACCCGCTCGGCTCAACCGAGGTGATGCCGAAGGCGTGCAACGCGACGTCGAACGAGCCTTCTGCAAGGTTGCACTTCGTGTTTGGCGGCGTGTCGGTCAACGTTCCGAAGAGCGTGCCCGACGGTACCGCGTCAACGATACCGACGATGCCGACCTTCTTGAGCTCGGCAACGAGTAGCAGCAAGGTCGCAGCACGGGTCGGCTTCAGCGTTGTGCAGAAGTCGATGATCGCCTGTGTCTTCTTGCCATCGATGACCTTGTCAAGGATGTCGTTGCCATCGGTATCGGCCCAGCCGCCATCGGCCAAGACTTGCGCTGCGAGCGCGGCATCTGGCTTTGCTGACGTCGTGCTCGACATGTCCTTGTAGAAGAAGAATGCTGGCAACTCGACGTTGGTCGCGATTGCGCCAGCTCCGCCCTGAATCTTGCTGAGGTACTTTGCGCGGTCAACAGAGGCTGCGATCGCCTGGCGAATCGCAAGATCCGATGCCGGGCAGCCACCGCCACGTGCGTCACGTGTTGGCAGGAGTCCCTCAGGGTCTGATTCAGCAGGAACGCCGTCGCTGCAGACCGTCGTTGAGAAGTTCGGGCGGAGGAACTCCACCGTGAACGCATTCAACGTGTGTCGCTCTGCACCAAGATCAGACGTTGGGGCGTACTGCGAGCCGTCAAGGTCGGTGACCATGTCGAGCTCACCTGCGCGGAACTTCGCCGTACAGGTTGATGGTGCGCCACACACGATGTACTTGATGCGGGCAAGCTTTGCTGGCTCGCCAGTGCGCGGATCTGCCCAGTACTTGTTTCGCACGAGCACCGTCTCGATGCCTGGTGTGCGGCTCTCGTAATGGAACGCGCCGCTCGTTGGCACATTCGGCAGATCCCGGGTGCGGTAGCCCGCGCCGAGGGTCATGTCGGTGGACGAGTCGGTGAGTGGGTTCGAACCTTCGGCAGCGGTGCCGAGGGTGTACTGGCTGTAGTAGTGCTCCGGCGCAACCGCAGGACCATACTTCAGGTTCTGGTAGATCTTGCTGTAGTGGACGACCATCGTCTCACCTGGGTTCTTTGCCTTGTTCGTTCCTGCTGCGCAGTCGATCGCCGAGATGTCCTCGGTGCCGACCTTTGATACAGCGGAGTTCGCTGGATCCATGATCCACGTGCGTGCGTACTGATAGTCCGCGCAGGTGAGATCAACGCCGTCCGACCACTTCCATGGGCGGAGGTACCAGGTAACGGTTGCGGCATCGCCTGCAACAGCGTCGCTGCCAAGGAGAATGCCTCCGTTCTTGACGCTTGGTGCCTCGTAGGCCATCCACGGCTCAAGGAGGAGCTTCTCGTTCAAGCGGAGCAACCCGTCATGGGATGCGCCGACGATGTTGCTCGACATCACCGTGCTGTAGTAGAACGGGTTCAGGCTGTCTGCGTCTTGATAGTCGCCGATGAGCAGCGTGCCGCCCTCAACGATCTCTGGAGTTGGAGTTGGACTTGCGCTCTCTTGAGCTGTCGGTGCACATGCTGCAGCGAGCAGTGCCGCGATCAGCGCAAACGTCGCAAGAAGCGTCGTTTTTCGCATGATTCTCCTCCTTAGCGACCCCCCACCTGAGGGACCGACAGATTGAAGCGCAAGTTGCGCTTGCGGGGATCTTATCCGATCCCGAGCACGAAGAGGACAACCTGGCGCAGATTTCGTGCGTGGCCCAGGGGCTATGGCTGGAGGCGGCGGATCTCCCAGCCGGGGTCACCCGCGGCGGCGGGGGCGGCAACACGAGCGTACTCAAAGCGATCGTGGAGGCGGTTCCCGCGCCCCTGCCAGAACTCCCAGCGGCTGGGGGTGAGGCGATACCCACCCCAATGCGGCGGGAGGGGGATTGGCGTCCCCGGAGGATAGGTGGCAGCGACGGCGGCGACCGCCGCCTCGAGCGCCGCACGATCTACAAGGGGCGCACCCTGGTTGCTTGCCCAGGCGCCGAGCTGGCTCTCGCGCGGGCGGCTTGCGAAGTAGGCGGCCGAGGCTGCCGGGTCGAGCGGGTGCATCGGACCAGACAGGCGAACCTGTCGTTCGAGCTGGGGCCACCAGAGGGTGGCGGCCGCCTCCGGCCGTGCAGCGAGGTCGCGCCCCTTCCGGCTCTCGTGGTTCGTATAGATGTCGATCCCGGCCGGGCCGATCCCGCGAATGAGCACCATGCGGACGCTCGGCGTACCCGCTGCGTCGGCCGTCGCCAGCGCCGTGGCGAGTGGTTCGGCGACCCCGGCGGCGATGGCGGCGTTGACCCAGGCCTCAAATTGCGCGACAGGGTCGGCGAGAAGGTCGGCGCGTTCGAGTGGTCGGTCGCCGTAGTTGGAGCGGCCGCCGAGCGGGGCTCCCGGCTCTGGCGTGGCGCTCATCGCCTTAGGCGAGGGCGGCCGGCGACTCGAGTCGTGCCTTCAGGTCGCCGAGGAAGGCGGCGACAAGGGCACCATCGACGGCGCGATGGTCGGCAGAGAGGGTGGCGGTGAGCATCTGTCGCGCCACGATCGCGCCATCACGTACGACGGCGCGGCTCTCGCTCTTGCCTGTTGCAAGGATTGCGACCTGCGGTGGCGTGACGATCGCAGTGAACTGCGTCACCGGGAAGGCGCCGAGGTTCGAGAGGGTGAACGTTGCGTCGGAGAATTCGGCCGGCTTCAACTTTCCTGCCTTAGTGCGGGCGACGAGGTCGCGCAGCTCACTCGAGATCGTTGCGAGATCCTTGGTGCCGCAGTCGAGCAGAGCCGGTGCGATGAGTCCGTCGGGGATGGCGACGGCGATGCCGATGTTGATCGCATCAACCTGTTCGAGTGTTTCGCCGTTCCACACGGCGTTGAGTGCGGGATACACGGCAAGCGATTGCGCGATGGCACGGACGAGCCATGCGGTGAGCGTGACGCACGCCTCTGCTGGCTGTTGCGCATTCAGCGCATCGTTGGCGGCAGTGACCGCCTCCATCTCAATCTCGGTTGAGACGTAGAAGTGTGGCGCCTTGGATTTCGACTCGACCATGCGTCGGCTGATCGCCGTGCGCATCGAGGTGAAGGTGACGGGAGTGCGGCCTGGTCGGCTCATGCGCTCTCTCGTGCTGTCAACGAGGGGTTACTTGCCGTCTTCGACGTAGGCGATCACGGTGCCCACGGCAACCTCGCTCCCGGCGGGGTGGACGATCTCGGCCAGGGTGCCGGCAGCAGGTGATTCAAATTCGACGGTCGCCTTCTCGGTCTCCAGCTCGCCGATCGGCTGACCAGCCGTTACGGCGTCACCGACCTTGGCGGTCCAGTTGCCGATCTTGCCAACCTCGGTGTCGTAGCCCAGGCGGGGCATCTCTACGGGAACGCGCATCGTCACTCCTCCTTGGGCCCCGCGGCCCGCTCACCGGTCGAGTCTCGACCGTTGGTCGCAGTGCGACCCTCTCGGCTAGTGTAGCGCCGCCCTACCGTTGGGACTCGAGCGCAGGCTCGGTGGCGAGCTCGTCGCCATGGTGGATCCGGGTCGCCGTGCCCCACCCCTCGCCCACGTCGGCGGTTGCTGCGGCGACGAGGCGGAAGGCGCCAGTAATAAGGAAGATCCCCACATAGGTCGGGTAGGTGACGGGGAGGAGCGCCAGCACCGCAACGCCAGCCCCCTGCCCAACGGCGAGCGCACCAGCATTGATGGAGCCGAAGGTCGATTGTGCCTGCACCGCCTCGTCTGGCAGCGCGAGTCGGAGGAGTCGCTCTTGTGCCGAGAGCATGCGCGCCGCGAAGCTGAGGGTGACGAACACTACGACGATGAGTAGGACGAGCGGCGCGTACGGGTTCCACGGTCCGGCGAAGACCGATGAGGCCATGCTGAGACCACTCGCGATGAGCGAGGCGCGATAGAGGCGGCTCGCAGACCCATGTTCGAGCCAGTTGCCAATGAGGATTGCGCCGATCAGTGCCGCCGCACTGCCGATCGCCGACAGGAGAATTGCGTAGGCGGCAGATTGGTGCAAGACGACGATCGCGTAGACCGAAAGATACGGTGCGAATCCAGCGCCGACTGCCGAGATGGTGTTCGTGCGAATAAATCTGCGCACCGGTTCTGAAAGTTTGGTAGCGGCATGTGGGCGCGCTGGTCGTACCGCACCTGGGCTTGGGAGGCCGCGCAGTGCGACGATGAAGGCGAGACTTGCAATCAGCGCTCCAACAAATGCGGGCGCGTAGATGAGCACGCCAAGATCTGCCTCACCAGCGCGCACCATGAGTGCGACGGGGACAAGCAGGATCGAGCCGAGTCCGAACTGAATCGCAAGGGCACGCGGCGCAACGAAGCGGCGCTCGCGCTCGGGGAGGATGCGGCCGAACCAGGTCTGCACATTCGCGCCGGCAATCGCCTGTGCGGTTGCGCCGATACCGAAGCCGATCGCGATCAAGAAGACGCCCGCCATAGGCGGCAGCGCCTCCGTTGCAATGGCGATCACCACGCCGAGGTAGAGGAGTGGGCGGAGGAGTCCGAGCGAGGCGATCTGGAGGGTGAGGCGGCGCAGGTTGCCGCCGCTCCTGCGCAAGGCGGTTGGTGTGAGTGCCTGGAGCATCCCGCCGAGGAAGGGGAGGAGGCCGATCAGCGTCGCGAGCGCGGGGGAGGCGCCGAGCGTGGTGACGAGGGGGATCGAGAGGCTATCGCCGCCGAGCGAGACCGCCACCGCGTCGGAGATGGCAAGGGTACGGAATGCGGCGTAGCGGCCAGTAAGGAAGCGCCGCCAGTCGGCGGCCGCTCGGCTCACCGCGCCGGAGCGGCGGCGCTGCTCGCGCGAACCTGCTCTTCGATGTGGTCGATCTCCACCACGATTGCGGCGCGGAGCGCGTCGAGCTCGTCGCGCGCCTTCTCGGTCGTCGAGTCGATCGCGGTCAGGGTGCGCTTGATCTCCTTCACCGACTCGAGGCGGCTGCGCAGGGCGCTGATCGCATCGTTGACGGCGGAGAGATCGGCACCGCTCCCCTCGGACTTTGCCCGGATCAGGGCGGAGATCCGTGCCAGGCGATAGGCGGCCTCGAGGATGGCGAGATCTGGTGCCTCTGGGTCGACGGCACAGAAGACGCCGTTACGGGTGATCTGGAAGGGGGCGATCCCCGCCGGCGCCGCCGCCTCGCTGAAGACCATCATGGCGATCTCCGCCTTGCGATTCTCGCGCGCCTCGGCCAGCTCCTTCTCAATTGCCGGAGCGGTCATCGCCTTGTCTTTCACTTCGACAACGATGCGGAGCACCGTGGCGCTCGCATCCTTCGCGTTGATGGTGATCACGGCGTCGCCCTTCTTCGATTCGGGGACCGCACCTGTAACGCCACCCGTGCCCTCGATGTCGTCGTTCGTTGCACGCAAGAGGTCGGTCAACTCGGCAACGACGCGCGACTCAAAGTCGGCGCCTTTCGCTGTGCCCTTCTTACGCTCGCCCTTCGCCGCCTTTTGCGAGGCGTCAAGCTCGACGATCTTGAACATCACCTCGTCGAACCGCTTCGTGATCTCGCTGCGGAAGGCGCTCAACGGTGACGCGTCGCGCGTTGGGTCGAGCAACATGGCGAGCTTGCTCGCGTCCCCATCAAAGTATTTGTCGAGGATCGTGTTGAGTCGACCGAGCGCAGAGTCGCGGCGATTCTCATCGAAGAGATCTTTCGTGAAGCGCGCGATCTCGCCCTTATCGCCGATGAAGCGCTCGAGCATGACCGGTACCTGTCCGCCATCGGTGGCGAATGTCTTGCGCAGGATCGCCTCTACCTCTTCGGCGGCCTTCTTGTTGGTTTCGGCCGTTGCGTTCAAGAAGGCGTCGAAGGCGCGGCGCACATGATCAACGTCGATCGATCCGCCTGCACCCTGTAGCGCGAGGAGGCCGACGCGGAGGGCGCGCTCTACTGTCTCGCCGCGCTCATCGGCCGGCCGTCCCTCGAGATAGCCGGCAAGGGCGCGGTCGACGAGCTCGAGGGAGGCGACACGGATGCGGTCGCCGACGATCTCAACCTGGGTCGGCTTGCTTGCGCTGCTGAGGGCGACGAGCTCGGCGCCGCGCTCGGGGGCGTTCTGGGCGCTCATCGGAGGGCAACCAGACCGCACGCGTCGCAGAGGGCGACGATGGCGCGCTTCTCACGTGCGTACCCTGCGGTGTGGAGGATGCCAGGGCACTTCGGCGTCCGGCAGCGCCAGGCCCACGCCTCGTCGCCGGCGTCTCCGTTATAAGGGAGCGCAGCGGCGTCGAGCTTCTCGCTCAGCCCCTCGTGCGCCGCAAGGGTCGCGGCGATGGCGGCGGCGCGCTCGCGCTCCGACTCCTTGGTATAGGGATAACTCTGGGCGACATTCGATGCCATGGGGGGAGTATACGACCCCCCTCGGCTCGCCGAGCCCCTATCCTCAGCAGATGACTGGCTCAATGCGTGCCCTCCTCCTCGGCACCCTCACCCTGCGCACTGCGACCGGAACGACCGGCGCCCTCCTCATCGTCTGGAATAAGCACCTGAACACGACGGGTGCGGTGAGCATCACCCCCGTCGACCTTGCGACGATCACACTCGCCTTCTACGTCACGGAACTGATCGGCTCACCAATCTTTGGGATCATCGCCGACCGCGTGGGGCGAAAACCGGTGATGCTCCTCGGCCCCCTCTTCGGACTCGCGGCGGTGCTGCTCACCCCCTTTGCGGCGACGATTCCGCTGCTGATCGGCACGCGACTCCTTGAGGGCTCATCAACTGCGGCGAGCGTGCCATCGATCCTCTCCTATGTTGCGGCGAACACGAGCCATGACGAGAAGTTGCGTGGACGCGTGGTGACGCTCTTTGAGGTGGCGACGCTCGGCGGGCTCCTGGTCGCCGGAACGGCGCTGGCGGGGCCGCTCTGGGAGATCTTTGGGACCAGCGCCTTCCATATCAATGGCGCGATCTATCTCCTCTCGCTCGCCCTCTTCGCCTACGGCGTGAAAGACGAACATGCGGCGCCGCCACCGCACGATGAAGGGCGACTGAGGAAGTACGCAAAACTCTTCAGCCAGCGCGGCATTCTGCTCTTCGTTCCAACCTGGGTCTCCATCAACGCGATCATCGGCGTCTGGGTGCCGCAAGGGCTCAACCTGCTGCTCGGCGATGCCGGTGTTGACGTGACGGGGCAGTTCCTTCTGAGCGGCTTCCCCTTCGTGGTGATCACCACCGCCTTCGCCCTTGTGGCACTGATCGGCGGCGTCGGCCTCTTCTTCTGGGGGAATCGCTTTGCGAACTACCGACGCACCACGATCCTCCTCTTTGGCCTCGTTGCCTTCGTCGTGGCGATGGCTGCCATCTTCACCATGAACCGCCTCACGGGCACAGACCTCGTACTCATCGCCGCGCTCTTTGTTGCGATCTGCGCCTCGATGTTCTTCATCGCAGGCGCCACACCGGCGGCGCTCGGCTTCCTCGCCGATGTCTCCGAGCGCTATCACACAGATCGCAGCGCAGTGATGGGGCTCTACTCGATCTTCCTCGGCCTCGGTCAGGTGATCGGGGTGAAGGTGGCGGGAGACCTCGCCACCTCCTATGGCGTGGACGGGCTCGTCTACGCCACGCTTGGCTTCCTCGTCGTCGCAGGGAGCTTCCTCCTCATTTTGCGCCGTGTTGAGCACGAGATCCTCCCCACGACCCTGCAGCGGCAACGCGCCGCGCAAGGCTGATCGCCGCCGATAGACTCTAGGAGACGCGAAGTCTCTTTCGCGCATGTGGGAGGTGCTCATGACGAAGGCTGGAACGAAGGTTGCGATCATCTCGGATAGCGCCTCTGACATCTCGCCAGAGTTGGGCAAAGAGCTCGGCGTCGTGATCGTGCCGATCATCGTCTCGTTTGAGCAGGAGAGCTTCAAGGTAGGCGAGGAGATCTCGATGGACGAGTTCTGGCGCCGGCTCACTGCACCTGGCGCCGCATTCCCGAAGACAGCAGCGCCATCATCGGCCGCCTTTACCGCCGCCTACGATCGTGCCTTCTCTGAGGGCGCGGCGGAGGTTATCTCCATTCACGTTGCGTCAAAACTTTCGGCAACCTACCGCAGCGCTGAGATGGCAGCATCGTCGCATCCGCAGGCGAAGAACATCCACCTCGTAGATACCGCGACCGCATCTGCCGCTCAGGGCTTGCTCGTGAAGCGTGCGCAGCGTGGCGCAGCGGCAGGAAAGAGCGCAGCAGAGATCCTTGCTGATCTTCAGTCGGCAATCCCACGCACGCACGTGATCTTCTTCCTTGACACGCTCGACTACCTGAAGGCTGGCGGACGCATTAGTCCCGCTCGCGCAGCAATCGGCGGGCTCCTCTCCGTCAAGCCGATCATCGACATCGTCGATGGCGAGGTGGTCACGCTCGACCGCCCGCGTACGGCATCGAAGGCGAAGGAGCGATTCATGGAGCTCGTTGGCGCGTCGCCGATTGAAGAGCTGACAATGCTGCACTCCGAAGCACCAGACATCGAAGCCTTCCGCACCGAGCTCTGCACGCGCTTCCCAGCGATCGCGGCGTTGAAGCCGGGGATCGTCCGCGCCGGCGCGGCGATTGGGCCACACACTGGGCCGAAGGGGCTCGGCGTCGCTCTTATTCGCTCGTAACGCACTAGGGTAATCCAGCCACGCACGCCCTCCGCACGCGCCTTTGCTATGCATCGCGCTGCGCGGCGCGTTTAAGACAGGAGGGGTAGCATCGGGGAGACCGCCATAGGCGGCCGCCGTGGCACCGGGCCTCGGCGGCAGTAGAGAAGAGGTTCCCATGTCGTCGGCCCCACAGAAGAGCGCTTGGGCAGTTGCCCAGCAGCAGTTTGATCTCGCGGCAAGCCGCCTCGGCCTCGACGCTGGCATCGCCGCCGTCTTGCGCGAGCCACGCCGTCAGCTCACGGTCCACTTCCCGGTTCGCATGGATGACGGTTCAACCCGCGTCTTTGAGGGGCACCGCGTTCAGCACAACCTCGGACGTGGCCCTGCAAAGGGAGGCATTCGCTTCCACCAAGACGTGAATATCGAAGAGGTCAAGGCGCTCTCCATGTGGATGTCCTGGAAGTGTGCCGTCATGGATCTTCCGTATGGTGGTGGCAAGGGTGGCGTCACCGTCGATCCGAAGAAGCTTTCACTCGGTGAGCTCGAGCGCCTCACGCGTCGCTTCACCACGGAGATCGCGGTGATCATCGGGCCAGAGTCCGATATCCCTGCACCGGACGTGAACACCAACAGTCAGACGATGGCGTGGATGATGGACACCTATTCGATGCATGTCGGCTACACCGTTCCGGGTGTGGTGACAGGGAAGCCAATCGCGCTCGGCGGCTCGTTGGGCCGCAACGAGGCGACGGCACGCGGTGCGGTCTTCTGCATTCGCGAGGCAGCAGCAAAGATCAACTTGAACCTGAAGGGCGCAACCGTCGTCGTTCAGGGGTACGGGAACGCCGGATCGATCGCCGCACGCCTCATCAGTGAGATGGGCGCGAAGGTGATCGCCGTCTCCGACAGCAGCGGCGGGATCCAGAATCCAGCCGGCCTCGACCTTGCAGCCGTTGACGCGCACAAGAAGAAGACGGGGAGCGTTGTTGCTTTTGCTGGCTCGACGCCAGTAAGCAACCAGGCGATCCTTGAGATCCCGTGCGATGTGCTGATTCCAGCAGCGCTGGAGAATCAGATCACTGCTGACAATGCAGGGAAGATCAAGACGAAGATCGTTGCCGAAGCGGCAAACGGACCAACGACACCAGAGGCCGACGAGATCCTCTTCAAGAGCGGTGCGATGGTCATTCCGGACATCCTCTGCAACGCAGGTGGTGTGACGGTGAGCTACTTTGAGTGGGTCCAGGACCTCAATCGCGACTTCTGGGAAGAGGATGAGGTGAACGCCCGTCTTGAGAAGAAGATGGTCCGCGCCTTCCATGAGGTCTACGAGATGGCCCAGAAGGAGAAGAGCCACCTCCGCCTCGGCGCGTATCTCCTCTCCGTCCAGCGTGTTGCCGATGCTATGAAGGTCCGAGGGATCTACCCATAAGTTCGCGTTGCTGAGTGCGCCGCTGATGGGGGATAACCCCGTCGCGGCGCCCTCGCGCTAGGATGCGCCCATGGCCATGCTTGATCACGAAGAACGCTTCCTCTTCCGCGAGGAGATCCTCGCGCTTGCCGGCGCGCTCAACGATCCGGCCATCCTTGACAACGTCGAGGACCTCCTCGTCGATCTCATCACCTCGAGCCACTTCAATGCCGAGGTGGTCACCCTCGAACGGTCGCTCCAGGCAATGCTCGGCCAGCGGGCTGGGACGGCGCTCGTCTCAGCGCTCACTGCCGCACCCGAGGCGTTCACCGAGGTTGAGTCTCTCCGCCTGCAGCCAGAGGTGCTCGAGCGTCTCGCAGGCTGGCGCGCGCGCTTCGGCCTTGCGATCGATAACGCGCTGAGCTTCCTTTCGAACCCCGACGGCATCCAGGGGCACCACTTCACGACGCAGGTTGCGCATGGCGATAACGATCGAACCCTGCAGGGCCGACTCACCTTCGTGCGCTATAGCAATGAGTCGGAGTTCTTCATTGCCGATGCGGCCGTCTTCCTTGATGTGATCGGCGATGTGCTCGACAAGCTTGGCACGCACATCACCCGTGAAGATGTTGATCCCGAAGTGATCGGACGCCTGAAGGAGGCGGTCGGCCTGATCGAGCGTCGCACCGCCCCGCGCGGCGAGGAGTAGCGCAGATGGCGGCCGCTGGGCCGAGCGGCGCGGCAACGCGGCAACTCTTCCTCGCTGCAACCGGACAGAACCGCGGTAAGACCACCACCTCACTCGGCCTCTTCGCAGCATTCCGCGCGCGCGGACTCGAGACGGCGTTCATGAAGCCTGTGGGCCAGCGCTGGATCACGCTCGATGGTGAGCCTGCCGACGAAGATGCGGCGCTCATGCGCGGCGTCTTTAACCTGACCGACCCCGTCAATCTCCTCTCGCCGGTCCAGATTCCGCGCGGCTTCACGCGCAGCGTGATCAATGGCGAGGTGGTGGAAGACCTCGGGGCTCGGATTCTTGGTGCGCAGCAGCGCCTTGCGGTGGGCCGCGACCTCGTCCTCCTCGAGGGAACTGGACATGCAGGCGTTGGCGCGGTGATCGGCTTGAGTAATGCCGATGTCGCCGCCCTCCTCGGCGCACCGGTGGTGATCGTCAGCGAGGGTGGAATCGGCCGACCGATCGACGAGATCGTGCTCAACGCAGCCCTCTTTGCCGCGCGCGGCGTGGAAGTTGCCGGCGCAATCGTCAACAAGGTGAACCTCGACGCGCAGCCTGAGCTGCCGCGCCTCCTTGAGCGTGGGCTCGCCCGACACGGGATTCCGCTCCTTGGCGTGCTGCCGTACCGGGAGATCTTGTCGAACCCAACACTCGCAATCATCGAAGACGGCCTTCAGGGCGAGACGCTCTGGCCTGGACGCGACATGGATGCGATCATCGGACGCGTCTCCGTTGCTGCGATGCAGGCAGAGCACGTCCTCGCGCGTATTGGCGAGTCGGCGCTTGTCGTTGTGCCAGGCGATCGTGAAGATGTGATCGAGGCGCTCGCCTTACTCTGGCTCGATGGGCGCGATCATCCGAATCGCCCACTCGGCTTTGTGTTGAGCGGTGGCTACCGCCCCAGCGCGCGGGTGTCCGACCTCCTACGCCGCGCCAATATCTTCGCGGTACTCATGGAGGGGGACACCTACTCTGTCGCCTCGCAGGTACACGATCTTCTCGTGAAGACGCACGCAGAGGACACGCGAAAGATCGATGAGATCAAGTCGCTCGTTGCGAACTCGCTCGACATTGATCGAGTGCTGCAGGCCGCACGGCCGCTGCCAGTCCGCTAGCGACGCGCTACGCGCGTAGGGTGATTGCGTCGATCAGGCGCACGCCTTCGATGCTCGCAGCAATGCTCACCAGCACGCGACCCGACGCCGCATCGGAGAGGTGTGCGGACGCACCGAGTGGGAGCAGCGTGACGTCATCGGCAAGATCGATGTAGTCCAACGTGAGCGAGGGCTCCGCTCCGATCGTGCGGATCGCAGCGTCGTTGAGGAGATCGACACGGCGCTCGCCGTTCGCATGGAGCGACTTCACCGCTGCGAGTGCCTGTGGGATGGCGCTGGCTGCGCGCCGTGCTGCTGGTGAGAGTCGGGCGTTGCGCGAGCTCATTGCGAGGCCGTCGCCCTCGCGGACGGTTGCAACGCGTCGGATCCTGATCGGCGGCGTGCGTCGCTCGGCAAGCCACTCGACAACACGTACCTGCTGCGCATCCTTCTCGCCGAAGTAGGCGACCTCAGGTGCGACGAGGTCGAAGAGGATCGAGACGACCGTCGCCACACCAGCGAAGTGTCCAGGTCGTGCAGCCCCCTCGAGGCGCAGCGCGAGTGGGCCAGGCTCCATCGTCGCCACCTCAACCGCGGGCGGATAGATCTCGCTGTCGTCGGGGAGAAAGAGGAGGTCGACGCCGGCCGCTGCAGCACGCTGCGCGTCCGCCTCGAGTGTTCGTGGGTAGGCGGCAAGGTCTGCGGGGTTGCCGAACTGGCGGGGGTTTACATAGATGCTGAGGACGACGCTCGCCTGCTCAGCGCGTGCTGCAGTGACGAGCGCTGCGTGTCCATCATGCAGTGCGCCCATCGTCGGTACGAGCCCGACGGGACGGGGGAGCTGCGCCAGCGCTGTCGTGAGCGCGGCACGTGTCGTGACGGTGCGCATCGTCCTTAGCGGGGGAGCACGTCGAGCGCAGCGCGCAACGCATCATCGGCGACGACCTGCTGCGCTGCGCCGGGGGTACGGCCAGCCTCAACATCGCTGCGCCAGGTTTGGAGGGCGGTGATTGCGCTGTCGCGAAGGGTTGCGTAGGGGGTGGCATGTCGCGGCGGTGTGCCGGCGAGCAGCCCGAGGAGATCGGCGAGCACCTGCACCTGCGCCGAGCAGCCCGCACCAGCACCGATCCCAATCGTTGGGATGCCGATGCGTGCAGTGATCGCACTGGCAAGTTCGGCGGGAACGAGTTCGATCACGATGGCCGACGCTCCGGCCGCTTCGAGGGCGCGGGCATCGTCGAGGAGTTGCAGCGCGGCATCGACCTGCTTGCCGCGTGCGCGCGGCTTGCCGTCAACGAGCGCCGATTGCGGCGTCAGGCCGATGTGGCCGATCACTGGCACGCCGCTCCGGGTGAGTGTGGCGACGATTGGCGCCATGGCGGCGCCACCCTCGAGCTTCACTGCGCCTGCACCAGCATCGCGGAGGAAGCGCCCTGCGTTTTCTGCAGCGGTCGGCGCGTCGGGGTAGGAGAGGAACGGCATGTCGGCGATGACGAGCGCCTCATGTGAGGAGCGCACAACGGCAGCAACGTGGTGGAGCATCTCGCTCATGCCGACACGCACGGTCGACTCGTGCCCGAGTGCCACCTGCGCCAAGGAGTCGCCAACGAGGATGGCGTCGATGCCCGCCGCCTCAACGACCTCGCTGGTCGGACGATCCCACGCAGTTGCGACGGTGAAGCGACGCCCCGCCGCATGGAGTGCGCGCAGGTCGGCGATCGTGCGGCGACTCACCGTGCGCCGCCAGTGACCAAGAGCGCCACCAGTCGATCGAGGATCGCGTCGGCAACCACACGCTTCGGTGCTGGCCCAACGATCGAGATCACCCCGTCGACATCGAGGATCTCCGCGCGGTTCTCTGCGCTTTCAAATCCAATGCCTGGGGCGGTGACGTCGTTCGCGACAACGAGATCAAGATCCTTCGCCTTGAGCTTCTCTACTGCGCGCTTCGTTGCGCCACTTTCGGCCGAGAAGCCGATCAGCTTCGTCTGGCGCGCTGCACGCGCACCAAGTCGTTTGGCGATCCCCGCGAGAAGGTCGGGCGTCGGCTCAAGGGTCAGCGTGAGGTCGCCATCACGACGGAGCTTCTCTGTCGATGGCCCGCCACGCATCCGGAAATCCGAGACGGCTGCAGCGGCAATGAGCGCGTCGACACTGCTGGTTGCCCTGCCATCTGGCGGCGGGAGGAGGGCGGCGTCGAGTGCGGCGGAAAGTTCGGCCACCGTTGCCACGCGCACGATCTCAACACCTTCAGGGAGCGGGACGGCAACGCGCGCAGCAATGAGGAGCACATCGGCACCGCGATCGCGCGCCGCTTCTGCCAGGGCAATCCCTTGTCGGCCCGACGAGCGATTTGCGAGGATGCGCACCGCGTCGATCGGCTCTTCGGTGCCGCCAGCTGTGACGACAACGCGCCGACCCGAAAGATCGCCTGCAGGGACGACCGGTGGGCGACGTGCAGCATCGGGCTCACGAACAGGACTCGCGCCGATCGCTGCGATCACTGCAGCCACGATCGCCGAAGCCTCTGCGAGGCGGCCCGCCCCCTCCGATCCTGAGGCGAGTGCGCCGTGCACCGGCTCGACGAGGGTGTAGCCGAAATCTTCCATGAGCCTGCGCGCATTTGCTTGCGTCGCCGGATGTGCCCACATCTCGCCATCCATTGCTGGCGCAACAACCACGGGCGCCGTTGTTGCGAGGCAGGTGGCCGTTACGGGATCACCAGCCATGCCGCTCGCCATCGCGCCGATCCACTGTGCGGTCGCTGGTGCGACAAGGATCACGTCGGCGCTATCGGCGGCAACGATGTGGCCGATGCGCCCATCGGGGAGGAGGTCGAGCAGGTCTGCATCAACAGCGCGACCGGTGAGCGTACGCATGGTGAGTGGCGAGACGAACCGTGTCGCCGCAGGCGTCATGAGCACCTGCACATCGGCACCCTCGGCGCGCAAGGCGCGAACGATCTCTGGTGCCTTGAATGCTGCGATCGATCCCGTGATGCCAAGCACAACGAGCCGGCCGGTGAGTCGCGCGCTCATCCTGCTCGACCCCCCGTGCTCGCGCGTTCTGGGAGGGCAAGGAGCGCGTGCAAGACGAGATCTGGTTCGCGCAGATCTGCGGCGATCCCTGCACTCCACCCCGCACTCGCAGCGCCGCCGCCGAGTGCTAGTGCCGGCGCAGGTGCACCGGGATCACGCCGAAGCATCTCCGCCGAAGCGTCGGCGATCAAGCCAATGAGTGCGGCGCGCGCGCCGCGCAAGATTCCAGCAGCAAGAGCTGACTCTGTTGACGCACCGATCGCACTCGGGAGGTCGGGGCTCTCGTCGTAGAGGGTGACCTCGGGGAGGACGGCGGTCCCCTGGGCAAGTGCGCGCGCAGCGAGGAGCGGCGAAGGCGCAATCGCACCACCAATCACGCGTCCGCGCCGGTCAACACAGGTGATCGTGAGGGCGGTGCCGAGCGTGACGGCAATTGCGCCGCGCCCTGCTGGTGCACCGAGCGTGGCATAGGCGCGCCACGCGGCGAGGACGCGATCAACGCCGATGCGCCCCGGCTCGTCGACAGCGAGTTCGATTGGCACGTCGCGCGCCTCAATCACATCGAGGGGGATTGAACGAGCAGCGCTCGCCAGCTGCAGCGCCGCCGTTGCGGCGGGGACAACACTGGCGACGCGGAGCGAGGTTGCGGGGAGACGTTCGCTGGCGATGAGGTCGAGGAGGGTGGCGATGGGGCCGGTCCAGGCGGCGGGCTGCCGACTATCTGCGGGCGCTGCAACCCGCAGCGACCGAAGGGCACCCTCTGAGAGGAGGGCCGCCTTCGCCGCGCTATTTCCGAGATCAACGGCGTATCGCACGTGCTGATGATAGCGGTGCGCTACCCTCTCCCCCCATGGAGAACGAGCAGCACGAACCAGCCCCTGGACTCTTCGTCAATCGCGGCCTCGCCGTCTTGCGTGCCGATAAGGCGAATGTGCTCCGACCCCTCCTGCGCCAGACCGTCGCCTACCGCCACCTTCGCGACGGGGAGCTCGTAGCGCGTGGGGTGGGCTGGGTCGAAGAGGTGCTCGGCGACGACCCGGGCGTCTCAACGCTCTTCACGCCGCTCACCATCACGATCAACGTCGATGCGTTTGAGAGCGTGCAGTTCGACCTGGCGGAGCCAGGCTGCCTCCTCTACACGCTGCGTGCGCGCGACGAGTCGGTCGAGATTGAATACCGCGCCGGTGCGCCACTCACGCCAGAGACGCCCGTGCGGACCTGGCTCGAGTATCGCGGCGAAGAGTATGTCCAGATCGAGCTCCCCACAGGTGCGTGGCCGACAATCAATGAGAGCGCGCCTGAAGATCGTGCCTAGCCTGCCTCCTGCGCGCACGCAGGTGATCGGGTAGGCTCCACTCATGAAGAGTCAGCGCACCCTCGTATTGATCAAGCCAGACGGCGTACAGCGCCAGCTCGTCGGTCGCGTGATCGCGCGCTTTGAGGACCGCGGCCTGAAGATCGTCGGCATGCGCCTCACCGCAGTAAGCCGCGCCCTTGCCGAGCACCACTACGCAGTACACAAGGAGCGCCCCTTCTTTGCGAGCCTTGTCGACTTCATCACCTCGAGCCCCGTCGTTGCAATCGTCCTTGAGGGGCCAAACGCGATCCCGGTCGTGCGCTCCATGGTTGGCGCAACGAAGCCACACGAGTCTGCACCTGGCACCATTCGCGGCGACTTCGCACTGGAGACAGCAAAGAATCTGATCCACGCATCCGACGCAGAAGAGACCGCAGCAGCTGAGATCCAGCTCTGGTTCGGCGATGGTGGACTCGTCGGCTACGAGCGCGCGACCGACACCTGGATCCTCTCCGACGAGGCGTAGCTCCTAGCGCTACGGCGCTACTGTCGCGTCCGGCGACGGGCTCACATCCGGAGGCAGCGGCGAGGACGACGCAGGCGGCGTGAGTGGCGTTGAGCCACCAATCTCGACGGAGAACCATCCGGCAGCGCCAGCGCCAATTGCCAGCGCGCCAACCAGTAGGGCAACGGTGAGTGGGTTATTTGCACGCAGTGGCTGCGTCCGCTTCACCGTTGAACTCTGCTCCGTGAATCCAGTAACGAAGAGGCGGAGTGCGGCAGCAATAAGCGCGAGCTGACCGATAACGCTGAGGAGTCCAGCAAGTGGCCCACCCGCATTCGCCAGCACGGTCAAGCGTGCACCAATGATCACACCTGGTGGCAGTGCCACCAGCGCGATGAGTGCACCGATCATGACAACCATGATCGCGCCAGTCTTTCGCGCCCAGCCGCTCAGCGCCAAGAGGCTCGTCGTGCCGTATCGGCGTCGCAGCGCGATCAGCCAGAGTCCGAAGAGCGACATGGTGAGTGCACCTGGAACGGCAAGGAGTCGGCTAGAAGGATCTGCCGGCGTGTTGACGGCTGCTGCGGCAGCGAGTGCAATCCATCCTGCATTGCCCACCGCGAGGAAGCCGATGATCTCACCGATGTCGTCATGGAGGAGCGCTGAGATTGCACCGAAGAGGATGGTCACAACCCCAGCAAGTACGAGGGCGGGAACGACGGCACCACCAATCGGCTCGGTGATGCCGTTCGCAATGGTGGCGATCTCGCCGATGACGATGAGGCTGATGGCGGTGGGGATCCAGACGCCAACCATGAGCGAGCCAACGATCGGAAGCGACTCGAAGATCCTGACGAGACGGTTATGGAATGGGAAGGCGCCCGACGCCCCGAGTGCTGCGAGCGAGAGGGCGAGCACGGCACCAGCACCGAGCGAGGTCGGGGTTGCATATGCAGCATCGGTTGTTGAGAGGGAGATCGTAGAGCGCAGGATCTCTGCGATGACAACTGCAGGGAGGAGGAGCGTAATGGTGCGAAGGTCGCGGAAGACCGCGCGAGCCCGCGCAGGGTCATCCTTGCCGCCTGCAGCAACGCCGCCAATCGCGAGGCCGGTGAAGAGGAGGATGGCAATCGGCGCAAGGCCGATCGGGAGCGCAAGCGCACTATCAATTCCGGCAATTCCGAAGAGGGCGAGTTGGCCCATAACGCCAGCACGCCGCCCTTCTCCAATGGCCACGATCAGCGCGAAGACGAGCCCGCCAAGTACGGCCATGAGGCGCCCAGGCTCCGATGGGTCGATTAGCGTCTGGCCGATCTGCGCTGTGGAGGCGTAGCTTGCACCAGCAAGAAGCGTGCCGAGCGCAGAGAGCACGAGGAGGCTGATCGCGGCCCTGGCAGCACGGTCGCCCGCATCTTTTTCAGCACCGAATGCACGATGTCGCATGAGTGGAAGGATCCCGAGGCTCGCCAGCGCAACGAGGAGTGGGAAGATCGCTCGCACGATCGCCATGGTCTGTGTGATCTCAACGCTGCTCACGATTCGTCTCCTGCTGCAATCGTGCTCGCTACGCGAGCGCCAACAATGAGTACTGTTGCGAGTCCAGCCGAGAATGCGAGCGCCGCAATCGGTTCAAGAGCGCCGAAGATTGATGCACGTAAGAGGAGGGTACCGCTGATCGCGACGAGCGCCGCCCGGCTCGTCGCTTCAACGTAGCGACTCGTGAGGAGTGGCGGCACGCCGATCATGAGGAGGGCGATCCCTGCGGCACGGACCGCTGCGTTCGACGTTTCGATTGGGAGCGCAAGTGGGATCGATCCGAGCAGGAGCCCCGCGACAGCACTCGCCGCAACTACTGGATGCGCAACCAGCGCGGCGACGATCTGTCGCGGCGCAAGGTCGCTGCGGAATCCTGCAGTGGTAAAGATCCCATCTGGCATCGCAATCAGTAAGGCGAGCCCGAGTGCTGCCAAGCGAGCGATCAATCCGTACGAGATGCTCCCCGTTGGGTGGAATTCGAGGAGGGCGGCGAAGATGATCATGAGGCCGAGCCCGACCCATGCGGTGCGACGGGCCGTGGTGACGGCGAGCATCGCGTTCACCGTGACGAGGAGCATGAGTGGGAGCTCGAAGCCGGTGATGTTCATTCGCCAAGCGGTGCGTATGCGGGCGGGGTGATGATCGTGAAGCGACTGATCGGGAAGTAGCGAAGCACGGCACGGCCGATCACATCACCAACAGAGATTGGTCCGTACTCGCGCGAGTCAGATGAATTCGAGCGGTGGTCACCGAAGACGAGCAGCTCCGTTGCGCCGAGTACCCAGTGCCCACTGTCGCCCGTACCGTCAGCCCCGCCATCGCGGTAGACGTAGGGCTCGGCCGCCTTCGTGCCATTGATGCGGAGCACCCCGTCTTTCAGGTCGATCGTCTCCCCAGGGAGGCCGATGACACGCTTGATATAGGGGGTCGCGTTGGCATCCTCGGGCCAGGTGCTCGGTGGATGGAAGATCACGATGTCACCTCGGTGATAGCCGGTCGCGAGGGGGGTGATCTTGTCGGCAAGCACGTACTCGCCAGGTTCGAGTGTGATCCGCATGGAGCCCTGCTCGACGCGGAAGGGCTGGGCGACGAATGCCTGCAGCACGAAGAAGGCGATGATCGTGAGCGCGACGGTCTGCAGGATCTCTAAGAGGAGGCGTCGTGCAGGCATTGGGGGAGTATAGAGGGCGGGGCGGTTGACCCTTCGCTGCGTTCGCCCGTACCATTAGTGCGCTGGGGGATTCCCCCCGGCAGGTCGCATGCGACCTAGAGCCCGACAGACGCCCGACCCGAAGCGCGGTGCACGCACCGCGGCCACGCGACGGATCTGGACGCATCGGAGGAGAGTTCGTGATGAACATCACTATTACCAGCACGCTGCTTCAAAGCCTCGTGCTCCCAGCCGCCCTCGTGGCAATCGTCTTCGCCCTCATCTTGGCTGCCGATGTGCTCCGCCGCGACACCGGGAGCAAGGCAATGCAAGAGGTTTCCGAGATGATCTTCGAAGGCGCGGTCGCCTTCATGCGTCGCCAGTACGTCACGATCGCCATCCTCGCGCTCGTGATGTCCGTGCTGATCGGTGCACTCCTTGCCGCCTTTGAAACGCCAGCCGTTGCCGATACGTCGGTCTACGGCGTCGACCTTGGCATCAAGACGGGTATCGCCTTCCTCTTTGGTGCCGCCTGCTCGATGGCGTCGGGCATCATCGGCATGTACATCAGCGTGAAGGCAAACCTCCGCACGGCTGCTGCAGCACGCTTCGGCGTGGTGAAGGCGGTGCAGGTTGCAATGCGTGGTGGCGCCGTCTCCGGCTTCCTCGTCGCCGCGCTCTCACTCCTCGGCGTCTACATCGTCTTCACCGTCTTCGGTGGGCTTGAGCGCCCAGACGAGGCACCATTCCTTATCGTCGGCTACGGCTTCGGCGCATCGTTCGTTGCCCTCTTCGCCCAACTTGGCGGCGGGATCTACACGAAAGCTGCCGACGTCGGATCAGACCTTGTCGGCAAGGTAGAGAAGGGTATTCCTGAGGATGATCCTCGCAACGCCGGCGTCATTGCCGACCTCGTTGGCGACAACGTTGGTGACTGCGCTGGCCGCGGCGCCGACCTCTTCGAGTCGACCGCTGCCGAGAATATCGGCGCAATGATCTTGGGCGTTGGCGCCTTCAAGATCGCCCAGTCGGCCGGCTGGCCGCACCCTGAGGCGTGGATCTTCTTCCCGCTCGTCGTGCATGCCTTCGGCCTCCTCTGCACGATCGTCGCCATGTTCTTCGTGCGAGGTAACGACAAAGAGAATCCAATGAACATCCTGAACCGTGGCTATTGGGCCACCACGATCCTCGCTGCTGGCGCCCTCGCCATCGCCTGTTCGACGATGCTCAATATGGGCACGACAGACGGTTGGCTCTGGTTCTTCGGCGCAGGTGTCGTCGGCCTGGCGACGAGTGTCGCTTTCGTCTACATCACGCAGTTCTACACGTCGGGTGCCTATCGCCCCGTTCGTGAGCTCGCCGAGGCGAGCCGCACCGGCGCTGGTACCAACATCATTGCTGGAACAGCCGTCGGATTTGAGACGACCCTGGTGACCGCCGTCACGATCTCGGTCGCGATCTTCGCGTCGCACTGGCTCGGCACCCAGGCGGGTCTCGCCGCAGGGCTCACCGGCGTTGCGCTCGGGAAGTTCGGCATCTTCGGCACCGCCGTTGCAACGGTCGGCATGTTGATGACGACCGCCTACATCCTCGCGATGGACACCTTCGGTCCGATCACCGACAACGCTGGTGGGATCGCCGAGTTCAGCCGCGCGCCACAAAAGGTGCGCACCGTGACCGACAAGCTCGACACGGTGGGGAACACGACGAAGGCGCTGACGAAGGGGTATGCGATTGCATCGGCATCGCTCGCCGCCTTCCTGCTCTTCTCGGCCTACCTCGACAAGGTGAACCTGATCCTCGAGCGCGCTGGGCGCCCCCTCATGGAGGGCGTGAACCTCGCGAGCGTGCCGGTCTTTATCGGCGCGTTCATCGGCGCGATGCTCGCCTACTTCTTCAGCTCGCTGGCCATTCGTGCAGTTGGCCGCACGGCGCAGGCGATCATCGTTGAGGTGCGCCGCCAGTTCCGCGAGATTCCAGGACTCATGACCTATAAGGCACGACCAGACTACGCCCGCGTCGTTGACATCACGACGATCGCTGCCCTGCGCGAGATGATCGCGCCAGGCATCGTTGCCGTTGCAACGCCGGTTCTCGTCGGACTCCTACTCGGCGCCGAGGCGGTTGCCGGCCTCCTCATTGTTGGCACGATTAGCGGGGTGCTCCTTGCGACCGTGTTGAACAACTCGGGCGGTGCGTGGGATAACGCGAAGAAGTTCATTGAGTCGGGTGGCCTGAAGGACGAGAAGGGGAAGGTCCTCGGCAAGGGGAGCGACGCCCACGCCGCCGCTGTCGTTGGCGACACGGTTGGCGACCCGTTCAAGGACACGGCCGGCCCATCGTTGCACGTGCTGGTGAAGCTCCTCGCGACCGTCACCCTCGTGCTCGCACCGCTCTTTATCGGCAGCTAGTCTCAGCACGGATGTAAAAAATGAGGCGGCGCCTCCCGCTTGTGGGGGCGCCGCCTCATGCTAGGCAGCAAGAAAGTGGGGTAGGCAATGGTGATTGATCCGCAACTGCTCGTTGCACTCGTGCTCGGTCTCGTGCAAGGGCTGACCGAGTTCTTGCCGATCTCGTCCTCCGCGCACCTCTATGCCATCCCGTATCTATTTGGCCTGAGCGACCCGCTCCTCTCGTCACTCGCCTTCGGCGCGGTCCTCCACCTTGGCACCCTCGCCGCCGTCCTCGTTGCGCTGCGCGCCGACGTGCTGCGTCTCACCCGCGTGGCCCTCGGCGTGGCCTTCTCGCTCGGTCGCCGTCGCGGTGACCCGATCGACGAGCGGCTCATCGTCGCGATCGTGCTCGGCACCATTCCCGCCGTGCTCATCGGCCTCCTCGCTGGCGATGCCCTCGAGGCCGCCGTCCGCACGCCACTTGTCGTTGCTGGCGCCGTGATTACTGGCGCACTCCTCCTCTTCGTCGCAGAGTGGCGCGGCCGACGTGAGCGTCCGATGCAGAGCATCGACGTGATCGACGGTGTGGTGGTGGGTTTCGCGCAGGCACTCGCCCTGATCCCCGGCATCAGTCGATCGGGCGCGACGATTAGCGCCGGACTCCTCTTGGGCTTCCGCCGCGAGGTTGCGGCACGATTCGGCTTCTTGCTCGGCATCCCAGCGATTGCCGGCGCTGGCGCGCTCGAGCTTCGTCACGTGATTGCCGACGGGAGCGATCTCGGCTCGCTCGGACCGGTCCTGCTTGTGGGCGTTCTCGCCTCGTTCGCGAGCGGACTCGTCGCAATCCGCCTCCTCTTGCTCCTGCTCGACGGTCGATCGACGCGGCCCTTCATCGCCTATCGTCTCGCCTTCGCCGCCATCCTGATTGGCACCGCGATCGCCCGAGGCGGCGCATAGCGGTGGATCTCGGCAAGAGCGTCCGCCATCGCGCCCTGCGCGAACTGGTCTCGCGGCGCGGGATTCGCACCCAGCGCGAACTTGTTGCGGCACTGCGCGGGCAGGGGATCCCGTCGACCCAGGCGACGATGAGTCGCGACATCACCGAACTCGGCCTCACCAAAGCCGAGCGCAACGGGAGCATCGTCTACGTGTTGCCAACCGGCGGCTCCGTGGAGCAGGCGGCCGAAGAGCGCCTCCGCGCCCTCTTGCGCGAGGTGCCCCTCGATGCCGCGGTGGCGGGTCGCATCCTCGTCCTGCGCACCCTCCCAGGCAGTGCGCATGCCGTGGCCGCCTCGCTCGATCGCTTGCGACTCCCCGAAATCGTCGGCACGGTCGCCGGCGACGACACCCTCTTCGTGGCCCTCGCCGACGAGGCGGGGCTCCGCTCCTTACGGGCACGCCTCACGTCAATCGCGGAGGGCCACTCGCAGGATTCCGACGGGCGCTAGGATTCGCACCATGTATTGGGCCGACGAACTTGCCGCACGCGTCTCGGGACCCCAGGTCGTCAACGACTCCAAGACCCCCTCGGGGACGGTCCACGTTGGCAGCCTTCGCGGCCCCGTCATCCACGACGCCATCACCCGTGCCTTGCGCGCTCGCGGGATTCCCGTTGAGTTCCGCTACGGCGTGGAGGATCTCGACGCGATGGATGCCCAGGCGCTCCTCACCCCCGATGCGGTCGAGCGCTACATGGGCGTTCCACTCTCCCGCGTCCCAGCACCCGAAGGTTCGGATGCACCGAACTACGCGCGACACTTTGTTGGAACCCTCTTCTTCCCGACGTTTGCGCGCCTCGGCATTCGCCCGGAGTTTTACTGGCTCTCGGAGATCTACCCGACGGGGAAGATGGACCCGTTCATTCGCACCGCGCTCGATAAGGCGCAGCTGATCCGCGACCTCTATGTACGCGTGAGCAACGTTGAGCGCCCGAGCGGCTGGTTGCCGATCCAGGTGATCTGCGAGGCGTGCGGCCGTATCGGCACCACGCTCGCCGACGACTGGGATGGGAGCACCGTGCACTACCGCTGCCTGCCCGACTATGTGACGTGGGCGAAAGGGTGCGGCCACGAGGGGCGCATCGCACCGTTTGGTGGCGCGGCCAAGATGCCGTTCAATGTTGAGTGGGCGGCGAAGTGGTCGCTCATGGGGATTACGATCGAGGGGTGCGGTAAGGACCTGGCAACGAAGGGCGGCTCGCGCGACCGGAGCGAGGCGATCTCCCGTGAGATCTTTGATCGCGAGCCACCGATCAATGTGATGTACGAGTTCCTCAACGTTGGCGGAAAGAAGATGTCGACGTCGAAGGGGCGCGGTGCCGCCGCCCATGCCGTTGCCGCCTCGATCCCTGGCGATGTGCTCCGCTTCCTCTTCTTGCGCCCACGCCCGAATCAGGCGATCGACTTTGATCCTGCTGGCACCGATGCGATCCCGCGCCTCCACGATGAGTACGATCGCATCAGCGCCGCCACGGCTGGCGCGACGGTGCGTGGCGAGCTCCCCGCCGATCACGACCGGCTCCACTTCTATAGCCAGGTTGCCGACGGCAGCGCCGAAGCGGCGAAGGTCACGGCTGCCGCCTGGCGCCCCGCCTTCGGCCAGCTCGCCCTCCTCTTGCAACTCCCCGGCGTTGATGCGACCGCTCGCGCTGCCGCCGAGAAGGGGACGCCACTCACCGCTCCCGAGCAGGCCGAACTTACCGAGCGCGTTGATGCGGTCACGCACTGGCTCGCCGACTACGCCCCCGATGAGGCGAAGATCGCCGTTCGGGACGAGCTCCCCGTTGATCTCGTTGCCCAACTGAGCGGAGAGGAGCGCGCCTGGCTCTTGAACCTCGCCGACCGCGTCGATGCGGCCCGTGCTGCGGGCACACCACTGGAGACGGGTGAGGCCTGGCAGGGGTTGATCTTCAGCGCCGCAAAAGAGGGGGGCTTGCAGCCGGTTCGCGCCTTCGCCTCGCTCTACGCCGCCTTCCTCGGACGAACGAATGGTCCGCGCGCGGGCTGGCTCCTCGCGGCACTCGCGCCGTCCTTTATTACGGAGCGCTTGCGATCAGCAGCGGCGGTAGCAGGAGTGGCGGCATGAGCGTCGGCACCCAGCGCCTACGCGACGACGCCGACCGGCTGCGCGCTGGGGCGATCGCGAAGCGCGAAGACCCGACGCTCGTTGATGTCGCCCTGGCGGCCGATGCGAGCCGGCGCGAACTCTCGGTCAAGGTCGACCTGCTCCGCAGTGAGCGCAAGACGATCTCCGCCGAGGTCGGCGCACTCCTCGCCGCTGGCGGCGCGAAGGATGACGCGAAGGTTGTGGCGGGGAAGGCTGCCTCGCAGAAGATTGCCGACGAGCTCGTCCGCCTCGAGGCCGAACTCGCCGCCGCCGAGGCCGCGCTCGACGATGCGCTCCTCCGCATTCCGAATCCTCCAGACGAAGACATCCCCGTCGGCGGTGCCGAAGCGAATCGCCCGATCCGCACGTGGGCCCCTGCCGGCCACCCCGCAATTCCCGAGGGTGGCGACCCCGCCACGCCACCGGCACCCGAGCACGATGTCGTCGCCGAGCGCCTCGGCATCTTCGACCTTGAGCGCGGTGCGAAGGTTGCTGGCGCCGCCTTCCCCGCCTACCGCGCCGACGGCGCAGCCCTCATCCGCGCACTGATCAACCTCTTCCTCGATACCCATGTGCGCGAGAACGGCTTTACCGAGATCTGGCCGCCAATCCTTATTAACGAGGCGTCGGCACGTGGTACGGGGCAGATCCCCGACAAGGAAGACCAGATGTACGTGGTCGGACGCGACGGCTTCTACCTTGCTCCAACCGCCGAGGTGCCGGTGACGAATCTTCACCGCGATGAGATCCTCGACGGCGCGCAGCTGCCGATCCGCTACGCCGCGTACACCCCGTGCTTCCGCCGCGAGGCGGGTGCGGCCGGTCGCGAGACACGCGGCATCCTGCGACTCCACCAGTTCGACAAGGTCGAGATGGTCAGCTTTGAACGCCCAGAGGCGTCGCGTGCCGCACTCGAGTGGCTCACCGAGCGCGCCGAGATCCTGCTCCAGCGCCTCGAGCTGCCCTACCGCGTCCTCCTCATGGCAACCGGCGACATGGGCTTCGTCCAGATGCGCAAGTACGACCTCGAGGTCTGGGCTCCGGGCTCAAAGCGTTGGCTCGAGGTTTCGAGCTGCTCGAACTTCGGCGACTACCAGGCACGCCGCATGGCGATCCGCTATCGCTCCGAGGCGGGGGCAAAGCCCGAACTCGTCCACACGTTGAACGGCTCCGGCCTCGCGATTCCGCGCGTGCTTGCCGCACTGCTCGAGCGCGGCGCGCAGCCAGATGGCAGCGTCCTGCTCCCCGCCGTTCTGCATCCGTACCTTGGTGGGCGTACGCACCTCGCCCCACCTGCATCGAAGAAGTAATGAGCGAGCGCCGCGACGCGTTTCTCGCGCGCCTCGATACAGCCCGCGCCGAACTCGATGCGGTGATCGCGGCCGTCTCTCCTGAGGGGTGGGAGGCCACGGTCGATGGTGCGATGCGTCGTGTGGATCTCCTCGCCCATATTGAGTGGTGGGAGCGCCGCGGCAGTTACGAGATTCACACGCTGCTTGCGGGCGGAACCCCTGAGGTAAGCGAGGAGAGCCTCGACGCGCTGAACGAGCGGGTGACCACCGAGAACCGTGGGCGTGCCGCTGCGGAGGTACGCACTGCCGAGGCGGCTGCATGGGCCGAGCTGCGCGCCCTGGCGGCAACGCTGAGCGAGGAGCAGCTCTACGATCCAGGGGCGTTCCCCTGGCTCGAGGGGGAGCCGCTCAAGAAGATGATCAAGGTGGAGAGCAGTGCGCACTGGTCTGACCACCTGAACCACCTCCGCTAATCCGATACACTGCGCAGCGGAGGGGTGCCGGAGTGGTTGAACGGAGCTGTCTTGAAAACAGCCCAGGCTGGTAACGGTCTGCGGGGGTTCGAATCCCTCCCCCTCCGCCACATCGCATGGCGAGCGTGGCGGTGACCCACCCCGGACTCTGCGCAGCATGCGTCCATGCCCGCCAGATCGTGAGCGGACGTGGCTCGACCTTCATCCGCTGCGGTCGCTCCGACGAAGATCCGCGCTACCCCCGCTATCCGCGACTGCCGATCCTGCGTTGCCGCGGCTTTTTGGCGCGCCCGGCAGGCGAATCACCTACCGCCGAGCTGTCCGACACCGCGCCGGCCGATGCAGCGGCACGCGATCCGCAGGGAGATCGCTAAAAAACCAATAAAAAACCGTGCGGTCGAATCGTGCGGAGAGCCCGATTTGCGCCACGGAGAGCGGTTACTCGTGCGTATACCCCCCATTTATACGAGGAAACTGCATGCGTAAGGTGTAGCCGCGCACAAATCGCGCTCTGGCGCGAATTCTCCATCCACTTTCGGCCTCGCCGCGCAGAGAGTGTGCGCTGAATCGCAGATTTGCCGCAGTTCTACGCGTGCAGCGAAATGCGAGCCCCCCGGAACGTCAAAAATCGATGGCTTCTGGCTCCCCCCACGCAACAACACGCGCACAAGACCCTTGCAGTTATCCACATTGTGTTTTACTTTTCCACAAGCCCCCGATTTCGGGGGTGGAGTTATGACGGCTCGACAATCGGGCCGCCAGAGTGGAGGTTAGACAGATGGCTGTCAAGAAGCGAAAGGCCGCTAAGAAGGCCGTAAAGAAGGTCGCAAAGAAGCGAAAGCCAGCCAAGAAGGCTGTTGCGAAGAAGGCCCCAGCCAAGCGCAGGAAGCGCAAGGCTGCAAAGAAGGCCGTTGCTAAGAAGGCCCCAGCCAAGCGCAAGAAGCGCACGGCTGCAAAGAAGCGAAAGCCAGCAAAGAAGGCTGTCGCGAAGAAGGCCCCAGCCAAGCGCAAGAAGCGCACGGCTGCAAAGAAGAAGTAACGCTTCTTCTTCAAATCCGTAAGGATTTTCGAGAGGCGTCTGGGGCAACCCAGGCGCCTCTTGCTATTTCCGCGATACTTACCCATATGAACCCAGCCCCACGACTCCTCGTCGCGAGCGATATGGATGGCACCCTCACCACCTCCGAGACGTGGCGTGCCGTCTTGCAGTGGGTTCTTACACACCGGCCGACCCCAGCTGCCCGGCGCTTCGTCGCGCTGCGCCTCCCCGTCGTGCTCCTCGCACGGCTCGGCCTCATTAGTAAGGAGCGCTTCCGTGGCTGGTGGCTCGCCGAAGAGGCACGCCTCTTGCGTGGCCTCAGCGCGCACGACCTCACCGTGATGGGGGAGTGGGTCGTCGAGCATCATCTCTGGCCAGCGCGTCGCGCCCATGTTGTAGATGCGATGCGCGCCGCGCATGCGGCCGCGCGCGCAATCGATCCAACCGCCGAGCTCCTGCTCGCCACAGGCGGCTACCAGCCGGTCGGCGCTGCGTTTGCACAAAAGATCGGCGCACAGGTTGCCCTCGGTACGCCACTGGCGATGGCGGGGGAGCGCGCCACGGGTGACCTCGCGGCACCAACGCAGAGTGGCGAAGAGAAGGCGCGTGCCGTTGCCGGGTACGCCAACGGCAGGACGCTTGTCGCCGCCTTCGGCGACACGCTCGCCGACGTGCCACTCCTCGCGCTGGCGCAGCGCGCGATCGCCGTGGCCTTTCTAGAGACAGTCTTCTTGCGAGTTGTGTCTATACCGCACTCAAACGCGCAGGATCACCCCGAAAGCCCCAGGAAATTGGTGCTGTCTTTAATCTAAGCCACGCAACCTTCACAAAGGCTTTCAAATTCTTCCAGGAAGTATTGGCTCAGGCCACCCAAAAAGGGCTTCTTTCTGGAAACTGGGCGCCAAGTAATCTTACAAGTACAAAAGCATCTAATTATGTTGCTGTACCAGTGAGCAAACTCCCTATTAGTCGCGCAGACTATCAAAAACTACTTATGGAAGCACAA
>CAIPEX010000028.1 GCA_903864185.1 uncultured Chloroflexota bacterium
CACATATGCCGCCAGGAGGGTGCTCCGGAAGGCCGGTTCGGGGTCGGCCGCACCAGCGTCGAGGGCGGCGAGACGGTCGGCATAGAGGACCGGGTCGCCCGCGGCGTCTGCCGCTGCAAGGGCGAGCTCATCGGGTCGATCGCCCGCAGCCCGGCCGAGGCGCTCGCGCTCGGCATGTCCGTCGATGAAGATGCGCCCATCAGCAGCGGCGACCACGCGCGCAAACGTCCCTGCTGCTGCGGCTCGATCGCGCATGCTCGCCATCTCGGCAAACTCGTGCGCGAGGGCGGCTGGATCCAAGAGGCCCCCCTCGCGTGAACGCTGGAGGGCGAAGGCCGGCAGAAGTCGTGCTGCAGGGGTTGGCTCGCTTCGCTCGACGAGGAGGTCCGCCACGACCCGCTCGAGCGGCACGCGCTGCACCTCAGCGCGTGGCTCCTGTGCCCCCTGACGCAACCGCACGCTGATCTCGAGTAGCTCGGCCCCCTCATCGCTCGTGAAGCGCTCGATCGCAAGCGCCTCGCCCCCTGCAAGGCTCACCGCGGAGAGGATTCCTGCGAGCGTCTCTGTTGAATCACTCGTCTCAATCAAGAAGAGTGGCGATGCGGCAAGCAGCGAGTTCAGGCCAACGATGACGCGCGCGAGTGCAGCGGCAACCGCCGTTGCATCGGCAGCCTCGAGGCCATGAAGAATATTGTCGGCCGTCTCGCCAGCACTACCCGCAGCACGATCGCTTGCCGGCGCAGCCCAGCGTGCCGCTGCTGCGCGAAGGGCGCGGCGTTGCAGTGCGTCGCCAACGCGAACGCGCACGAGTGCGACGCGCGGCGGGCTTCCCGTCTCGCGCGATGAGCCGCTCCCCAGCGCCGCGAGTGCGGTTCGCGCGGCAGAGCTCGCTCGCGCAATCACAACGGAGAGTCCGGGGAAGCGCATGCTCGCGAGGTCTGCGCCCATCACCAACTCGCGTGGGAGAGCCGGGCTCGTCAGGAGTTCGCGACGGCGTGCATCAATCGACTCGGCGAGTGCCTGCCAGGGGGCAACCTCCCACCAGCCGCGTGATGCGCGGACTGGTCGCGCCGTTGCAAGTGCCGCCTCAGCGACGGCGGCACGAAGGGCGATCACCACTGGTGCCGGTTCGATGAGTGCATCCAACGCAGCGCTGAGCGCGGCAAACACCTGCGCTTGGCGCGGGCTCCAGCGTGCAAGCGCCTCTTCACCACCGAGGCGTGCGAGCAGTTCTGCCCGATGCGCTTCGTCGAGCGTGACGCGCTCCGCCGACTCCTGGGGGACGAGGGCCGACGAGTCGCCATTGCGGCGGCCGAGGGCCCGGCAGGCCTGACAGGTGGCGCGACGTGCCGTGGGGTGTCGTGCTGGATCTTCGTCAGCCTGGAGGTCATCCCAGCGCCACGCGGCAATCCGGAGATGTTGACCGCATGCAGCACAACTGCTGCGCCAGCCGAGGTCGAGCGTCGCACCAACCGACGCAATGAGTGCGGCAGCTCCCGCCTCAAAGGCGTGCACCCCGGGTGGGCGCAGCTCGACGATCGTATGCCACTCGGCAAGCGCGTCGGTGGCATGGATCACCGAACGGCAACGCAGTGACGCGCCTGCGATCGCCAGTGATGCATCGCGTGCGTTCAGGTCGACGAGGAGTGCATCTTCCGATGAGGTGGCGCCGATCGTTCGGCGGAGTCGTGCAATATCGGACCGCATGGTGCGGGCCGCGCGGCGGCCCTACTCCTCGACCGGTGCCGGCTCTTCGCTCTCCGGAAGGAAGGCGTCGTCCGCCGTCTTCTCTGGTGTTTCGATCACAACATGATCGCTCACTGGAGCGTCATCTTCGTATGCATCATCGTCATCATCGCTGAATCCGTCTTCGTCACGGAAGAACGAGCCCTTGGTGTACGGTCGCTCGTCGTTGGTGCGCGTTGCTGTTGGGAAGGAGACCTTCCCGATATTCTTCGTGCTCACCACCTCTTCGCGGATGATGATGCGGATGTCGGTCTTGCTGATCGATGTGATCCCTGCGGTATACGAGTTGCCGTCGTTCATCAGCTTGATGAGGCGGGCGGCGATGCGTGGCTCGACACGTCCGATCTCAACATGGTTCGTCGATGCGATGAGGCGGGTGCCAACAATCGAAAGCTGAACAGAGTCGCCCGAGTTCACCTGCGCGAGTGCGGCAACGTCGGCAACGTTCGTCAACTGGGCGAAGCCGGTCGTTCCAGCCTCCTGAATGAAGGTGCCTGCAGGCGTTGGGGCACCAGCCTCGCTCGGCGAGGTCTTCTTGCCAACCTGCTTGATGAGCCCCTTCAGTCGCTCGAGGTTGCGCTCGGCGATGCGGTTGATCGAATCCAGTGCGAGGGTTGCCTGGTACTCCTTCTTTGCGCCAGCAAGATCGCCGAGCTCCCAGAGCGCCTTCGCCAGACGGTTCTGCGCCTCGATGCGCTCTTCAACCTTTACTGCGTCGCCGAGTGCGAGGAGGGCGCGATTCGCTTCGGCCGACTCTTTCCAGCTGCCGGCAGCGGCCAGTGCAAGGGCGCGATCCGCAAGCTCCTTGGCGGCACGTGCTGGGCTCTGTACAGGGGTCTCGTTCGCGAGGGTCACGGGCATCCTCCTACTCCTCGGCCGGGCGAGTGCCGCGGCGCCGTCGTCGGTCTGAAGGATAGCCGATCGCTAGCGTCCGACCCCAATCCAGAGGAGGGCAGCTGCGGTTGCGATCACGAGGATGAGGATCTCCAGCACGAGGCGCGAGTCGTTCCGCTCCCCCTCAGGGGTCTCCGCCCAGATCTCCCGCGCATAGAAGAGGACGGCGAGTCCCGCCGGGCCCGCCAGACGCGCCGCACCAAAGGTGGCAAAGGCGGCTGAGGCGACCCCGTTTAAGACCGCTGCGCCGAGTGCATCGCGCACGATCGCCGAACGGGACTCGTCTCGGAGGTGTGCGAGGCGCCCCGCCAGGAGTGCGGCCATCGCGGCGTTGGCGATCCCTACCGCAAGGATGGCGAAGATCCCGACAGCGTCGGGACGTGCGCTCGGCGTATTCGGCACGGTCACGACACCTGGGATGAGGGCGATGGCGCCGAGCGATGCGCCGAAGAGCATGAAGGTGGAGACGGCGAGCGCAGCAACGCGATCACGGTGGGTCGCACCGCCAGGGGCTTGGCGAAGGCGGAACTCCCACTCAACAACCGCTCGCAAGATCAGGCAGGTGATCCCGATCACGATGAGGAGGGCAAGCCCCGTTGGGATGAGGCGGATGGCTCCTGCTCCGCCGAGGCCAACGAGCCCGGCCAGGATGAGCTCCCCACCAGGTCGGAGGCCGCGCACTTCGGCGCGGCGGACCGCATCAACGCCGACAACGGCGAGGAGGGCGGCGGCGGCGCCTGCCAGGGTCGTAGCGGAGCCGTTCGAAAAATGGGCGATGAGCATGGCGAGGCTTATGGCGACATAGGTCTCCGCCCAGGGGCGGCTCACCTCTTGATCGCCAATCTCCGCGGTCGTATCGGCGAGCAGGGCGAGGCGCTTCACCAGCGCGCTCTTCTGCTGCCGCCCCCGATTCATTGTCATAGGTGCAGGGTAGCGCGCTCCGTCGCCGACGCGTAGACTCCCCATAACGGTGCTCACCGCGAGCCCATATGGAGGTTACAAACCAACGCGTGGATGACTTGAAGCGGCCAGCCCTGATCTGATTCGTGCCCCCCAGGCGCGAGCGGCACGGGAGCTGGCTCGAAATGGAGGACACATGCTGCATCTCTCTCGATTGATCGGGCGTCCCGTGCGCGACAGCGCCGGCGACATGATCGGCTCCATCAGCGACCTCATCGTTGCCGTGGGCGAGAGCCATCCACCCGTGACCGGCCTTGTCGTGCGCACGGGGCGTCGGCAAATCTTCTTGCCGTGGAGTGCTGTTGAGCGCCTCGATGCAACGGGTGCCGAGATCCGAACCGGTCGGGTCGACATTGCACGATTCAACCAGCGCAAGCAGGAGATCATGTTGAAGGGCGACCTGCTCGATAAGCAGATCGTCGACATCGATGGGCGCAAGGTGGTGCGAGCGAACGATGTGCTCCTCGACTTCGTCGAGGGGGCGATGCGACTCGTCGCCGTCGACGTGGGCGCCGCCGGCCTCCTCCGTCGCCTCGGACTCCCCGACCCATGGATTGCACGCCTCTCTGGAGAGCGCTCGCGCGTTGCCTCGTATATTGACTGGGAAGATGTTGATCCGCTCGGCTCAACGATTGCGAGCGTACGCCTCCGCGTGCCGCACGCCGGCCTCTCTGAGTTGCACCCGGCCGATCTCGCGACAATCATCGATCAGCTGACGCCGCGCGACCGTGCCGACATCATGAACTCGCTCGACGATGAGACTGCTGCCGAAGCGCTCGAAGAGTTGGAGCCAGAGACACGTGCCGACCTGCTCGAAGACCTTGAGCCAGGTCGGGTTGCCGACCTGCTCGAGGAGATGAGTCCAGACGAAGCGGCCGACGCGGTTGCCGACCTCTCGCCCGTGAGCCGCGAAGAGATCTTGCGCCTCATGGAGAAAGAGGAGCGCGATGATGTTCGCGGGCTCCTCGCGCACCCGGAGCAGAGCGCCGGCGGCATCATGACGACCGAGCATGTTGCACTGCGACGAACTGCAACCGTTGCGCAGGCGCTTGCATCACTTCGGCGCCTCGAGCCCGACGCTGATGTTGCGCACGCGGTCTATATCGTTGATGCACAGCGACGCCTGCTGGGCGAGGTGACGCTCCGCGACCTGATCCTCGCAGCGCCAAACACCGTCGTTGGAACAATCATGGAAGACGAGCCGGTCGCCGTTGAGCTGCTCGCCCATGCCGAAGAGGTTGCCCGTATCGTCACGCGCTACGGCCTCGTCGCCGTTCCCGTGGTTGACGAGGGGCAGCGCTTAATGGGCGTCATCACTGCGGGAGATGCGCTCTGGGACGTGCTCCCCGAAGAGTGGCGCCGCGAGATGCCACGCCGCGTTCGCGCCGGAAGCATCGCTGCGATGGATGCGGCGAAGAGCGCGCCGAAGGCACACGCAAAGGGGCG
>CAIPEX010000029.1 GCA_903864185.1 uncultured Chloroflexota bacterium
ACACCTCCGCCTCGGCCGCCGCCTATGCCGCAGCGGCAGGGCTCGAGTGTGTCGTGCTGTTGCCGGCGGGGAAGATCGCGCCGGGGAAGCTCCTTCAGGCGTATGCCGCCGGCGCGACCGTGTTGAGCATCGAGGGGAACTTCGACGAGGCGCTGGCGATCGTGCGCGAGCTCGGCGCCGACGGGAGCATCGAGATCGTCAACTCGATCAATCCGCATCGCATTGCCGGCCAGGCAACAGCGGCGCACGAGATCGTTGCCGACCTGGGCGACGCACCCGAGGTGCTCGCGCTGCCGGTGGGAAACGCGGGGAACATCAGCGCCTACTGGCGCGGCTTCACCGACGCGCAGGCGCGCGGCGATGCAACACGTCGCCCAGTGATGGCCGGCTATCAGGCGGCAGGCGCCGCGCCATTCGTGCACGGCGCACCGGTGGCGCACCCCGAGACGATCGCCACCGCGATTCGCATCGGCAACCCCGCGTCGTGGGCAACGGCGATCGCCGCGCGCGACGAGTCCGAAGGGCTGATCGATGCGGTGAGCGACGCGGAGATCCTTGCGGCACAGGAGGAGATCGCGCGGCTCACCGGAATCTTCGTTGAGCCGGCATGCGCTGCGCCGATTGCGGGGCTGCGTAACTCCATCGCCTCCGGCGAGATTGATGGCGGCCTGCGCATCGTTGCCGTGATGACCGGGCTCGGCTTGAAAGATCCCGAGACGGCGGCGCGCATGATTGCCACGCCACGCGTTGTGCCCGCAACACTCGCTGGCGTGCGCGCCGCACTCGGCTGGTAGCGATGCCGATCACCTCACTCATCGGCCGCTCCGTTGCCGTGGCGGTGCCCGCAACGATCGCGAATCTCGGCGCCGGCTACGACGTGCTCGCGATGGCGATCGATCTGCACAACGAGTTGCGCGTCACCATCACCGGCTCGGTGGAGCACGGCGCGGGGCGCATCGAGTACAGCGTTACGGGCGAGGGGGCAACGGTGCTCGTTGGCTCGCGCGAGAACCTCGCGATCGATGCGATCTATCGCGGCCTCACCGCCGCGGGGGTCCCTGACGCCGAGCGGATGAGCCTCACGATCTCGGCGGTAAACGCGATCCCGCTCTCGCGCGGCCTCGGCTCGAGCGCGGCGGCGATCGTCGCCGGGCTCTGCGCAGGGGCGGCGCTCGGGAGCGGCTCGTCTGAGGGGTTCGCCCCAGGGAGCTGCGTCGATCGCTTTGATGATGCGGTAACCGACGCACTGTTTGCCGAGGCGGCGCGCCGTGAGGGGCACCCCGACAATGCCGCCGCCGCCCTCTTCGGCGGGCTCGTGGCGAGCGGGAGCACGAGCGACGGCCTCGCCGCGCGCCTCATTACGGTGCCCGACGACGCGGTGCCGGTGGTGCTGATCCCCACCCTCGAGCTGCCCACGAGCGAGATGCGCTCGGTGCTGCCGAAGCAGATCAGCATGGCCGACGCGGCGCACAACGCCTCGCGCCTCGCCCTCGGCGTTGCCGCGCTCGAAGCGGGCGACCTGCGCGGCTTCGCACTCCTCGCCGACGATCGCCTCCATCAACCCTTCCGCGCCACGCGCTACACCGCGATGCCAGCACTCATCGATGCGGCGCGCACGGCGGGTGCGGTGAGCGCCTGTCTCGCTGGCGCCGGTTCGTCGATCCTCGCGATCGTCGACGATGCCGGCGGTGCGGGCGATGAGGTGATCGAACGCGTGATCGCCGCACTCGACGCGGCGGCGCAGCACGAAAAGGTTGGCGGTCATGCCGAACAGTTCGAGGTGGAGCACGACGGGGCACGGATCATCGCGTGAGTAGCGGCTCACGCATCACGGTTGCGATCGAGCGACACGAGTCGGTCGACTCCACCAACGATGTTGCACGCGAGCGACTCGCCGCTGGTGCAGCTGCGCCACTCCTGGTGCGCGCCGAATCGCAACGTGCCGGCCGCGGTCGTCGCGGTCGCACCTGGCTCGACACACCAGGCACCGCGCTCTTGCTCTCACTCGGCGTACGCGCCGATGCACACGGGCCACTGAGCAGCGATCCTGCGCGCGCGTGGCGCGTTGCCGCCGAGTTCGCACTCGCCGCCGCCGACGCGATTGAAGATGCGGCGGGGCTGCAACTTGGCGCCGTCGCCTTGAAGTGGCCGAACGATCTTGTCTTGCGCAACATCGAGGGCGGCACCACGCGCAGCTTCCGCAAGATCGGCGGCGTGTTGAGCGAGGCGTCGAACCTCGGCGCGCCCGACGCGTCGCTCGTCGTGGGGCTCGGCATCAATGTGCGCGGTGATATCGCGCGCCTCGACGCGAACCTTGCCGCTACGGCAACAAGCCTCGAGATTGCAACGGGCCGGCCGATCGACCGCGAGGCGCTCTTCCTCGACCTGGTGGCGCGACTCGAGGGGCGCCTCGGGGCGCTTGCCGCCGGGCGCTTCGATGTCGCCGGATGGCGCAGCCGGCAGCTCCTCGACGGGTGCGAGGTCGAGGTCGACCTCGGGGGCGAGGGGATTGTTACAGGGCGGGTCGTGGGGCATGACGGCGCCTCTGGGGCCCTGATTTTGAGCGTAGATGGCATTGAGCGTGCCATCGAAACGGGCGAAGTGGCCCGAGTCCTGCGAATCGCCATCCCGTAGGGGGTACCATCAGGCCTCGAGGGAGGGTGCGTGCCCAGTTTTAGGAACCTATTTCGACGCCGCAAGGCGACCCCCGGAAGCGAGCCCGATCTGTGGGTTCGCTGCCCGGGCTGCTCCGAGCTCCTCTTCAAGAAGACCTTGGAGAAGGGTCTACGGGTCTGCGCCTCGTGCGGGCACCACTTTCGCGTGCCCGCTCGCGAGCGGATCGCCCAGCTGGTCGACCCCGGCACCTTTACTGAGTTTGACGCGAGCCTCGTCTCGCTCGACCCGATCGTCTTCACCGACTCCAAGCCCTACCCGGAGCGTGCCGCCACGGCACGCGCGGCAACAGGGGAGCGCGATGCGGCGATCCGCGGCACGGCCGAGATTGGCGGGATCACCGTCTCGCTCGTCGCGATGGACTTCTTCTTTATGGGCGGCTCGATGGGCTCGGTCGTGGGCGAGAAGGTCGCCCGCGCCGCCGAACTCGCCACCGCGGAGCGCCTCCCCCTCGTGATCGCCTGCGCCTCGGGTGGCGCGCGCATGCAAGAGGGAACCTACGCGCTCATGCAGCTACCGAAGACGCTCGCCGCCATCGCGCGACTCAAGGCGTCGGGCGGCACATTCATCAGCCTCCTCACCGATCCAACAACGGGCGGCACCATCGCCTCGTTCGGCGCACTCGGCGACCTGAACGTTGCCGAGCCGAACGCGTTGATCGGATTCAGCGGCGCGCGCGTCTCGGCCGGCACGATTGGTGATGAGCTTCCCGTTGGTTTCCAGCGCAGCGAGTTCTTGCTCGAAACCGGATTCATCGATGCGATCGTGTCGCGCGCAGACCTGCGCGACTGGTTGGCGCGCGCACTCATGCTCTTGCAACCGCTCCCCGCGCCGAACGTGCCGCTCTACGAACAGATTGGGATTCCTGGCGTTGGCCTTGTTGGCGGCATGGTGAGCGGCGTGGCGAAGGGTGCCGGCACGATGATCGGGAGCGTCCTCTCGCCCGTTGCCGATGCGGCGACGCGCGTTGCCAACACCGCCGATCGCATCTTGGAGAATCAGCACGACGCGCACCCCGCCCCCGTACTCGGGCCACACCTCACCGAAGACGAAGCGTGGAGTCACGTGCGCCGCGCGCGCGACCCACAGCGCCCACGCACCCTCGAGCTCCTCGCCGCACTCAACGCCGACTTCGTCGAGATGCGTGGCGATCGTCGCGCCGGCGATGATGGCGCGATCGTCGCCGGGATCGCGCGCATCGATGGACGCCGCGTCGTTGTTGTTGGCACACAGAAGGGGACCGACACCGAGAGCAACATCCGTCGCGGCTTCGGCATGCCGCACCCCGAGGGCTACCGCAAGGCGCTGCGCGCCTTCGAGATCGCCGAACGCCTCCACCTGCCGGTGCTCACCTTGATCGACACGCCCGGCGCACATCCTGGCCCCGAGTCGGAGCAGCGGGGGATCGCCGAGGCGATCGCCGCCGCCATCTCGAAGATGACCGAGTTGCGCACGCCGATCGTTACCGTCGTCACCGGCGAGGGGGGCTCGGGCGGCGCCCTGGCGATCGCCGCCGCCGACCGCGTCTACGCGCTTGAGCACGCCTACTACTCGGTGATCAGCCCCGAGGGGTGCGCCGCAATCCTCTTCCGCACCTCGGAGAAGGCGCCCGCCGCGGCGCGCGCCCTGCGCATCACCGCGCCGGAGCAGGTCGCACTCGGCGTCGTCGACGGGATCATCCCCGAGCCCGAGAACCTTTCGGCCGAAGGGACGATCACGATCGCGCGCGCGATCTGGGAGACGGCGAGCGCCGCGTTTAATGAGCTCGAGTCGATGAAAGATTTGAGCGCGTTGCTCGACGCACGCTATGCACGCTACCGCGCCTACGGCGCGTTCGACGAGGTTGCACCGGCGAGGTCGAAGGGTCTCGGCGGCGTGATTCGATCGATCTTCGGCCTCGACCGCGAGCGCGTTCCTGCCGGCATGAGCGACGACTGGATCGACGAGATCGAGCGCGACAGTGCGGGGGCATAGGCGATGAGCAGCGAGCAGTCACGTCTTGATCCTCGCGCCGAGAGCGAGGCAGAAGAGCTCGGCGTCTTGATCGATGCGCTCTTGCCGGTGCTTGTCGATCGACTCAAAGAGACGGGCCTCGGCGAGATTGAGGTTGAGCGCAACGGCGCAACGGTGCGCGTGCGCGCGGAGGCGACGCCAGCCAGTGCGCTCCATGCACGCGAGCAGGCGGTGAGCGCACCAGTAGCGAGCGCTGCGGCGCCCGTTGTCAACGATCGACGCCACGCAATTCGCTCCACCGCGGTCGGCTTTGTCACGCTCGCGAGCGATGTCCATGTTGGCGCGAAGATTGCCAAGGGGGCACTCGTTGCGAGCATCGATGTGCTCGGGGTGCCGAACGAGGTGCGCGCCGAACATGGAGGCATTGTTGGTGCGCTGCGCTGCACCACCGGCGATCCGGTGGAGTACGGCCAGGAGCTCTTCTTCGTTGAGCGCATCGGCGAGGGTGGACGATGACCAAGAGGAAGATCACGCGCGTCCTCATCGCCAATCGCGGCGAGATCGCGCTGCGCATCTTGCGCGCCTGTCGCCAGATGGGGATCGAGGCGGTGGTCGCCTATAGCGAGGCCGACCGCACGTCGCGCGCCGTGATGGTTGCCGATGAGGCGATCTGCATCGGCCCGGCCGCTGCGAAGCTCAGCTACCTCTCCGCACCCGCGATCATCTCGGCCGCCCGGGCGACCGGGTGCGATGCGATCCACCCGGGATACGGCTTCTTGTCGGAGAACGCCGCCTTCGCCGAGGCGGCCGCCGCGCACGGGATCACCTTCATCGGCCCATCGGCCGCCGTCCTCGAGCGCTTCGAGAGTAAGGCGGGGGTGCGCGCCCTCTTGGCGAAGCACGGGCTCCCCACGATCCCAGGGTCAGAGGGGGTCGTGGCCGACATCGAGGCGGCGCGCGCGGCGGCAAAGAAGATCGGCTACCCGGTGATCTTGAAGGCATCGGCGGGCGGCGGCGGGCGCGGGATGCGCGTTGTGACGAGCGAGACGGAGCTGGCGAACCTCTTCCCACTCTGCGCGCAAGAGGCGCAGGCGGCATTTGGCGACGGCTCGCTCTACCTCGAGAAGTACCTCACCGATACGCACCATGTTGAGGTGCAGATCGCCGTTGATGATGCGGGGACGGCGCTCCACTTTGGCGAGCGCGACTGCTCGGTACAGCGACGCCACCAGAAACTCGTCGAAGAGTCGCCATCGCCCGCCCTCACGACGAAGGTGCGCGAGGACTTCTTGGCGCGTGCAGCAAAGGCGATCGGCGCTGCGGGCTACCGCAACCTCGGCACACTCGAGTTCCTCGTTGGCCCAGATGGGAAGCCGTACTTCATTGAGATCAACTGCCGCATTCAGGTGGAACATCCGGTGAGCGAGATGGTGACCGGTGTCGACCTTGTCGCGTTGCAGATCGCCCTTGCGCGCGGCGATACGATGCCGATGACGCAGGCGCAGATTGAGCGGCGCGGACACGCGATCGAGTTCCGTCTCACCGCCGAAGATCCAGCGAACGAGTTCCGGCCACAGGCGGGCGAGATCACCCTCTTCCGTTCGCCGAGCGGACCATGGGTGCGTTTCGATTCGCATCTCTACGCCGGCTACGAGGTGCCACCGTATTACGACAGCCTGCTGGCGAAGCTCATCGTTTGGGGTCCAACGCGCGACGAGGCGATCGCACGTTCGCGCGCAGCCTTGCGCGAGGTCGAGATCGATGGCGTTGCAACCACGCGCGACTTCTTCCTCGGCCTCCTCGAAACCCCCGCATTCTTGAACGGGAGCGCAACGACCGGCATGCTCGACGCATCGGGCACCGCCGCGATCCTCGCCGCCGCACCGAAGGTGAGCGCATGAGCACAGAGGCCCGCGCACCGATGCTCGACCGCAGCGCAATTGAGCGCCTCATCCCACATCGCGATCCGTTCCTCCTGCTCGATCGCATCGTGTCCGAAGATCGCGCCGCGCAGACCCTCGTCGCCGAGCTCGACGTGCGCGCCGACGCATTCTGGACACCCGGCCACTTTCCCGGCATGCCGATCATGCCCGGCGTCTTGCAGGTTGAGGCGCTCGCGCAGGCGATGGCGGTCTACGTTGCGCGCACCGAAGGATTCGGCAGCAAGCTCGGCGTCTTCGCCAAGATCGAGGAGTGCCGCTTCACGCGCATGGTCGTGCCAGGCGAGACACTCCGCCTCGAGATCACCATGCTGAAGCTCGGCTCGCGCATGGGGAGCGCCAAGGGCGTTGCACGCGTCGGCGCCGATGCTGCGTGCAGCGCAACCATCACGTTCGTTATCCCACCCGATGGGGCGCTCCCGCGTTCCGGTGGACCAACCACGCAGAGCGAAGGAGTAGCAGAATGACCCGCGTCGTCGTGATCTCAGACATCCATGGCAACGTTGCCGCACTCGAGGCGATCGTCGCCAAGCTCCCGTCACTGAAGCCCGACCAGGTGGCGATCCTCGGCGATCACGCGCTCTTCGGGCCGCGACCCGCGGAGACGATCGACCTGATTCAGAAACTGCAGAAGGGTGGCGCGCTCGTGACCGCCGGCACCGGCGACATCGCCGTGGCCGATCTCGACTACGCCGCCTCGTTCCCGAGCCTCGCGGGCGGCCTCCCGCCCGGGCTCAAGGCGGCAGTCGAGTGGGCATCTGACGCACTCGACGACAATCGCATCGAGTGGTTGCGTTCACTCCCAACCGAGCGACGCCTGCGCTATGGCGAGATCGGGATCACCTTCTGTCACGCCTCGCCCGGCTCGCGCACGATTCCGCTGAGCGCCGACCTTGATCCGTCGACCACGCTCGAACTCATCAGCCAGACCGACTCGCGCGTCGTCTGCGTTGGATTCACGCACGCGGCGCGCGTCAAGGATTACGGCTGGAAGGTTCTTGTCGACGCGGGTTCGGCGGGGCTTCCGTATGACGGAGAGGCGAGCGCCGCATTTGCCGTCGTCGACATCGATGCCGAAGCAGGCACGATCGCGGCCGAAGTGCATCGCGCGAGCTACAACACGGAGCAGGTGAGCGACGAGGTAACGGCGCGGGCCCTTACGGGCGACGCGTATCGCGCCGCCACGCTGCGCACCGGAAAGCTCGTGCGATGAGCGACGCCGTGCGCGTCGTCATCACCGGTGCGGGCGCGGTCTCGCCGCTCGGCCGTGGTGTTGATGCGCTCTGGTCGGGGCTCCTCGCCGGCCGCTCGGGGATTCGTCGCCTTGAGAGGCTCGACCTGACCGGACTCGACGTCGACTTTGGTGGCCAGGTGCCGAACTTCGATCCGAGCGACCTCCTTGAGCCGAAGCAGGTGAAGCGGCTCGATCGCTTCACGCAGCTGGCGATCGCCGCTACCGCTGAGGCGCTGGCGAGTGCAGGGCTCCCCGCGCGATTCGCGCCGGGCCGCGATGCCGAGGCGACCGCAACGATCATCGGCTCTGGCCTTGGCGGCGCAACCACAATCTTCGAGCAGGCGGCCGTCTTCGCCACGCGTGGCGCCGGGCGCATCTCGCCCTTCCTCGTGCCTGCATCGATCGGCAACATGGCCTCTGGTGAGGTGGCGATTCACGTTGGCGCGCAAGGCCCCTCGTTCGGTGTGGTGAGCGCCTGCGCCACCGCCGGCCACGCGATCGGCGAGGCGTACGAGATGATTCGTCGTGGCGATGCCGACCGCGCGCTCGCTGGCGGAAGTGAGGCGGCGCTCCACCCGGTGGTGATTGCAGGATTCAACAATATGCGTGCCCTTTCGCGCAGCGGCTCTGCTGCTGCAGGTGGGGATCCCGCCGCCGCCTCGCGACCGTTTGATGCGGGGCGCGACGGCTTCGTCATGGCCGAGGGGGCGGGGGTGCTCCTCCTCGAGCGCCTCGACCTCGCCCTCGCACGTGGGGCAACCCCGCTCGCCGAGATCGTCGGCTACGGCGCAACGGCCGACGCGCAACACATCACGCTTCCAGCGCCCGGCGGATGGGGTGCCGTGCGCGCCGCCCGCCGCGCCCTTGCGAAGGCCGGACGCCGCGGGAGTGAGATCGATCACGTGAATGCGCATGCAACATCGACACCAGAAGGCGACAAGGCAGAGCTCGATGCGATTCGCACCATCCTTACCGAGACCGACTCTGCCGATGCGGCACGTGCCGCCGCTGCCGCAACGCCGCTGCGCGCAACCGTGAGTGCATCGAAGGGTGCGCTCGGCCACACGCTCGGTGCCGCCGGCGGCCTCGGTGCAATCGCCACGCTCTGCGCCATGCGCGATCGTCGCGTGCACGCAACACTCAACCTCGAGGCGCCCGATGCCGCAGCCGCAGGGCTCGACATTGTTGCCGGTTCGCCGCGCGACCAAGAGGTGCGCCTCGCCCTGGTGAACGCCTTCGGCTTTGGCGGACAGAATGCCGCGCTCCTTCTCTCGCGCTGGGAGGGACGCTGATGCCAGAGAAGCGCCGCGTCCGACTGCAGAAGAACGCACTGCGCGCACTCGACGCGGCACGCGACGCAGCACGTCGCGCGCGCGGGAGCAGCACGACTCCGAGCCCTGCGAGCACTGCAGGCGCACCAGCGATGCCGCCCGTTGAGGTACTACGAACAACCGAAGAGCTGCACGAGAGTGATGCGCCGAGCGATGGCGCGCCGCGCTCGACGCCACCGCGTCCGCGCCGCGGCGACGCGCGACTCGGCGCTGCATCTGCACGTGGTGGCGCGCCGAATGTGCCGCTCACGAGCGACGAGGCGGCGCTCATCGAACTGGTCGATCGCCTCGCCGTGGTTGCCGATGGCGCGCATCTTGCCGAGATCGAGATCTCGACGGGTGGCACCCGCGTGCTGGTCCGCAGCCGCGCGGCGGTGACCCCCCTTGCACCACCCGCCAGCAGTGCAGCGGAGGCCCCGCGCCTGCCCGCTGCACCTCCTGCCACCGGCGCCGAAGGCCCGAGTGCCCCGCAGCCGGTTGGTGTAGTTGCGCCGCTCAGTCCTGCCGGCAGCTTTATTGCCGCACCACTCACCGGGGTCTTCTACGCCGCCGCCTCACCCGGTGCCGATCCGCTTGTGCGCGTCGGCCAGGTTGTCGCAGTCGGCCAACCGATCGGCCTGATCGAGGCGATGAAGCTCTTCAACGAGATCAAGGCCGATAAGGCTGGTCGCGTGACGCGCATCGTTGCAGAGAATGGTCGACTCGTAAAAGCGAAGGCGCCGATTATCGAGATCGAGCCCGCATGAAGCGCCCCGACCTGAACGAAGACGTGACGCGCATCGGCGGGCAGAGCGGGCTCGCCGCACTGCCGAATCGCACGACGCGTATCACCGGATGGGGGCACGAGGTTCCCGCCACGATTCTCACCAATGCCGACCTCGAAACGATCGTTGAGACGAGCGATGAGTGGATCGCCTCGCGCACGGGGATCCGCGAGCGTCGCATTGCGGGGGCGGGCGAGACTACCGCGTCGATGGGCGCAATCGCCGGCGCACGCGCCCTTGCCGTTGCGGGCGTCGGCATCGACGAGATCGACCTGATCGTTGTCGCAACCCTCACGCCCGATCACTCGATGCCGAACACCGCCGCCCTCATCAAGGATGCACTCGGCGGAACACGTGCCGCCGCGTTCGACCTCTCTGCCGCGTGTTCTGGATTCACGTACGGCTACGCAGTCGCCCACGGTTTCCTCACCGCCGGCCTCGGGCAGCGCGCCCTCGTCATTGGCGCCGAAACCCTCTCGCGTGTTGTCGACTGGAGTGATCGCTCGACCTGCGTCTTGTTTGGCGACGGTGCCGGCGCGATCGTCCTCGAGGCGCTCGACCTGCCACAGGACCAGGTTCTCGCAACGCGCCCGGGGACGCTGAGCTTCGAACTCTCGTCGGACCCATCGGGCGCCTACGCCCTCTGGATCCCTGGTGGGATCGGCGCTGATGCGGATCCGCTCATCAAGATGGACGGGGCGAAGACCTACGTCTACGCGACGCGCACGATGGCGGCGGTCGCGTCGGCTGCGATCGCTCGCGCCGGCCTCACCCCTGCTGGGGTCGACCTGGTGATCCCGCACCAGGCGAACATCCGCATCATTGAGCACGTCTCGAAGTCGATGGAGTACCCGATGGAGCAGATCTTCGTGAACCTCGATCGCTACGGCAATACGTCGGCGGCGAGCATCCCGATCGCCCTCTCGGAGGCGGTCGCGGCGGGTCGGCTCAAGCCTGGCGATGTCTTCTGCACCGTCGCCTTCGGTGGCGGCTACACCTCGGGCGCCTTCGTCACGCGGTGGGATGCCGATCCGGCCCATGGTGCGCGCGCCGCAACGGTTGACCCTGCGCGCATCACCGTTCGACGCCCCGAGGGGGGCTCGAATTCGGCAGCGGTACCCGAGGCACTCCGTGCACACCTGGACGCGCGCGGCGCGAAGCGTCAGACTAGCCAGCCACAGTAAGGAGCAGCAATGTTTGAACTCACGGGCTATGCAGCAATCGTTACCGGCGGCGCACGCGGCATCGGCCGCGCCATCGCGCTCGCCCTTGCCGATGCTGGTGCCGATGTGCTCGTCACCTATAAGGGGAACACCGCCGCCGCCGACGCCGTCGTCGCCGAGATCACCGCGAAGGGGAGGAAGGCGATTGCGATGCAGGCCGATGCTGCAGACCCAGACTCCGCCGTCGCCGTCGTCGCCAAGGCGATGGAGTCGTTCGGCAAGGTCGACCTCCTCGTCAACAATGCCGGCATCACGCGCGACACGTTGATCTTGCGCATGACACCAGAGCAGTGGCGCGAGGTGATCGACACGAATCTCTCCGGCGCCTTCTATATGACCAAGGCTGCCGTCAAGGAGATGCTCCGCGCGAAGAGCGGACGCATCGTCAACATCACGAGCGTCTCTGGCCAGGCGGGCAACGCAGGCCAGGCAAACTACAGCTCGGCGAAGGCCGGGATGATCGGCCTCACGAAGGCGACCGCGCGCGAAGTTGCAAGCCGCGGCATCACCGTGAACGCCGTCGCACCGGGCTTCATCGTCACCGAGTTGACCGCCGATCTCCCCGAGGCGATCAAGGAGGGGGTCAAGGCGCAGACACCACTCGGCCGCTTCGGCGAGCCACACGAGATCGCTGCCGCCGTCCTCTATCTCGCCTCGCGCGAGGCCTCGTACGTCACCGGGCAGGTGCTCGGCGTTGACGGCGGCCTGGTGATGATGTGATGCGGGCACGAGCGGTGCGCCCATTCGCTGGCGCGCTCGTCCTCCTCTCATCGATCATCTTCATCACGGCGATGTGGGCGGGACCATCGGTGCAGCCCGCCGCCGCCACGGTAAACGTGCTCGGCACCGACGGCCGCTACACCCTCCTCTTCCTCGGCAGTGATAAGCGCTGCCGTCGCATGCATTCGCCAGCAGGTGCTGAGCGGTGTGTCAGCATCGAGTCCGACTTCACGGCAAATCCCACGGGCACGGCCTCATACCCGTACCGCTGGTCGCACGCGGCCGACGCATATGCAAACGTTGCGCGCCAGAAGGCGGGGAGTGAGCGCACCGATGTGATGACCCTCCTCACCGTCGACCCGAACACGGGTGAGGCGTCGGCCTTCAGCATCCCGCGTGACGAGGTTGGCTTTCCGCTTAAACCCTCATTGAGTGCTGCATTCTGTCGGCCTGGTGAGGCCACGTTCAACCGTGGTATCAACGCGCTCTATACCTATGCGCAACTTTGTATGGATGATCCTCGCCCGCACATGCTCGGCTGGGAGCGTTCACTCGAGGCGGCACGCCTCGTGAAAGAGAACCTCGAGTACGCGCTCAACATTGAGATTGATGACTTTACGGTTGGCATGTTCGGCACCGCCGATATCCTTGGCGCGAAGCTTGATGCACTAGCTCCAGCGCAAACACTCGTCCGCCTCGACGACACGACACGCTTTGCTGCATGCAAGACCGATACGATTCGCGATAAGACGCCGCGCAACTATAAAGACCATAACCTTGCGAGCAATGCGAAGTACGGTAATCTCATCTTCTTGCGCCCTGGCGATGTGGACAAGAAGTACGGGGGATCGGCGCGAGTCTGGGCAAACTGCTCAAACGCGAGCGGACCAAACTTTGTCGGCCCGTGCAGCACGGGAACCGCAACGACGCGATCTGCAACCGGCTGCCTCTTTAATGTGCCCTCAGATCTCTGGGTCGGCTTCGGCCGATCTCGTAAGTACGACAGCGACTATGTACGTGTACTTCGCCATCAGCGCCTTATTGCTGGAATTACGCTGCGCGTACTCCAGGCAGGTAAGCCGGTTGCGCTCGGCCTCGCCGCGCTTGCTGACATGCGCTGGTACACACGCCCGCGCTACAAGCGCCATGCAAATGGGAGCCAGTACATCTATCGCTGGGATGCAGGGCCGCCACTCGTTCGAACTTCGATCAATACATCCGACAACGCTGAGGTCGGCGCGATCTTCGACGTCGTGGCAACTGCGCAGGCTGCGCTCACGGCGGGCCCAGACGCCGCCTCTGGTGGCTGGCACTCCATGCGAATGTTCGGCCAGAAGGTGAGCGTGCTCGGAGGCTGCCGCATCGGCGGTGCCGGCCGCTTTACGCCGAAGAACTCCAGCTACAGCAGTCGACTCGCCTGCACCCAGGCCTGGATCGCGACGGAGTTTGGCCCCGTCACTCCGTAGCGACTGCGGCGCGTCTAGCGCGGCACGCCGACGAGGTTCGCCAGGACGATCAAGAGGTTGAGTGCCCCCAGCAGCACCACTGCGCCCCAGCCGACGAGGCGGAGCCAGCGCGGGCTTGCGTGCTTACCAAGGAGTGAGCTGCTCCCCGAGAGCTGCACGATGAAGGCGAGGACGATCGGCAGGAAGAGTCCCTGGAGGTACTGGCTCGCCACGATCGCACCGATCGGATCGAGGCCCGGCGCCATGACGACGATCGCACCCACGGCGAGGAGTGCGGTGAAGATTCCGTAGAAGATCGGCGCATCGCGCAGCCCCTTATCGACCCCCGACTCGAAGCCGAACGCCTCGGCAAGGGCGAACGCCGTGGTGAGGGGCATGATCGCCATGGCGAGGAGGCTTGCACCGAAGAGCCCCGCACCGAAGAGGACCTTTGAGAAGTTGCCCGCCAGCGGCTCCAGGGCGACCGCCGCTTCGGCGGCTGAGCCGATTGCGACCCCGTGTCCGCCAAGGGCGACGGCCGTTGCGATGACCACGCAGGCGGCGATGAAGTTGGTCCAGACGGAGCCGAGGATTGCGTCGGCGCGTGCCGCGCCAAGCTGCTCGATGCCAATCTCTTTCTCTGCAACCGCCGACTGCAGGTAGAACTGCATGTACGGCGTCACGGTTGTACCAACGACGGCGACGAGCAAGAGGAGCTCTGGCCCCGAGATGCCGACAAGGTCGGGTGTCGTGAGCGACGCTGCAACCTCTGCCCAGTTCGGTTGTGCGAGGAGCGCTGCAGCGATGTAGGCGAGGAAGACGGCGGTGAGCGCCAAGAAGATTCGCTCAACGCTGCGGTAGGTGCCGTACACAACAAGAAGCCAGACGATCAGTGCGGCGGCGGGGGCTGTGATCACCACCGGCACGTTGAAAATCGCAAGTGCCGACGCTGCGCCGGCAACGTTCGCGACCGTGTTTGCAAGGTTTGCAAGCAGGAGGATCACCATTGCGAAGAGCGCCCACCGCACGCCGAACCGCTCACGGATCAGGTCGGAGAGCCCCTGCCCGGTGACAACACCGAGTCGCGCCACCGCCTCTTGCACGAAGGCGAGGAGGAGGGCGGTGAGCGGGAGGATCCAGAGGAAGCGCAGTGCCGTCGACGAGCCGAGCGTTGCGTAGGTGGTGATACCACCCGCATCGTTTCCTGCAACCCCTGCAATGAGCCCCGGGCCGACAACGGCGAGGAAGGCGAGTGGCCCGCGACGACGGCGCAGCGCGTCACGGAGGCGGCGCAGGAGCGGAATCCTGCTCAGTGCGCCGGTGCGACGCGGCGACTTGCGCACGAGCTCTCCCGACGTGGTGGGGCGGCGCTCAGCCATGGTTCTGCTTGCTTGTGCGCTTCACACCCTTCGCCTTGCCGCGTCCCTTTGCGTGTGCCTTCGGCGCGCTCTTCGCCGCATCCATCGCAGCGATGCTTCCGGCGCGCACGCGGCGTGGCATCTCGCGGCGCCACTCTTCGGGGAGCACGTCCCAGAGCGCATCTCCCGCAGTGATGACGCCCATTAAGCGCT
>CAIPEX010000030.1 GCA_903864185.1 uncultured Chloroflexota bacterium
ATGCTGGTCGTTCGTTGGCATGCCTCTACGCCCCGTTCTCGTGGTGCGCGGCGCCTGGCGCCGTCGCAAGCATTGATTTCGTGCTCAGTCTACACCTGCTCTGGGCGCTTTATGAGCACGAGCAAGGCCCCAGTGAGTTCTGGGACGTCGAGATGCTGCACGCTGATCGCCGCACTCCCAATCTCTCCAGCGGCTGCTGCTAACTCTGCTGGCCACGAGTCGCCACTCCGCTTCCACGCCATGAGGTGGCCGCCCGGCACCAATATTGGCAGAGCAAGCTTCACGAGATCGGCAAGTGGCGCAACGGCGCGAGCGGTAACGAGGTTGTAGCGCGGCCCACCAGCATGTCCAAGTGCCTCTGCGCGTGCTGCTTGTACGCGCAACCGTGCGCCGAAGCCAGACGCACTTGCAACAGTTTGGAGAAAGTGCGCCTTCTTTTGTGTTGCCTCGATCAACTCAAGCGATGCGTCGCTGTGCGCAGTGAGGAGGCGTGCAGCGAGTGGCACGCCGGGAAAGCCACCGCCCGACCCAAGGTCGGCGATCTTCGCACCATGTGCAGGGAGGATCGGTTCGATGAGCGGCACTGCAACAAGGGCGTCGAGCAGGTGGCGCACCGCACGATCGCGCGGTGCAGTAATGCGCGTAAGGTTAATCGCAGGATTCCACGCGTCGAGGAGTCGCAGGTGGGCAGCAATTATCGCGCGCTCGCTCTCATTGAGTGGTGCGAGCCCTGCGGCGGCAAGCAACGGCGCAAGTGCTTCGAGCGTTTCAACCTCTGTTGGTGCAAGTGCCGCCGGGTCAGTTGGCAGCGGCAGCCGCGCGTTCGTAGTCAGTCGCTCGCCCCAGGCTTTGTGACCGTATTGCGCGCAGGGCGGCCCATCGAGCGTCGAACGACGTCGAGGACCTCCTCCACGTAGGTATCTGCATCGCCCTTTTCGATTGCGCTCTTCACGCAGCCGCGAACATGGTCTTCAAGGATTAAGAGCCCGAGAGCATCAACTGCGGCGCGAAGCGCGGCGGTCTGCTGCAAGATGTCAACGCAATACTCTTCGCGGTCGACCATGCGGGCAATCCCGCGAACCTGGCCCTCAAGACGGCGCAGGCGGTTCACGAGGACCTTCCGATCCTTGGTGTAGCTGTGACCCAGATGTGGCTCCATACCCCTGGAGGGTATCCGATCCGCGGCCAGTGTTGGAGGCCGCCGAGCGCGCTGCGCAAGGGCGGGCTGCGTGGGTGGTGCCGCACACCCTATTATCCGTGCACGAGAGCCGCGTTCTCAACGCGGCGCGGGGGAAGCAGCAGGAGCGTGCATGACGGCAAGCGCGAATCCGCACGACGACATCGCAACGGTGCTGATTACCGAAGAGGCGATCGCAGCGCGCGTGCGCGAGCTCGGCGCCGAGATTCACGCCGCATACCCGGCAGGCGAAGCGATCGTGCTTGTCAGCGTGCTGAAGGGCTCACTCGTGTTTGTTGCCGATCTCATGCGCGCCATACCGCGAAATGTTGAGATCGACCTGATGGAGGTCTCGTCGTACGGTGGTGGCAGCACGGAGTCCAGCGGCAAGGTGCGCATCCTGAAAGATCTTTCCGGATCTATTGAGGGTCGCAACGTAGTGATTGTCGAGGACATCATCGACACCGGCCTCACACTCAGCTACCTCACCACCTACCTTGAAGGAAGAAATCCTCGCTCCGTTCGCATCGCAACGCTACTCAACAAGCCAGCACGACGACTCGTTGACATTCCCGTCACGTGGACAGGGTTTGAGATCCCCGACGAGTTCGTTGTTGGGTACGGCCTCGACTTTGGCGAGCACTACCGCAACCTTCGCTATGTCGGTGTGTTGAAGCGCGAACTGTACGCATCCATCATTGGAGAGATCTGAGATGAAACCACTCGGCAGCGTTCAATCCTCATCAGGGAGCCTCTTTCGGCGGAGCAACGGTCGCGGTCTGAGTGCAGCTGGTGCCGTTATCGTGGTGCTCGGCGCGCTCCCGGCATGGTGGACGATCAGTGGTAGCGGGCTTGCACCAGAGATTGGCAACGCCTTCGACTCGCCAGGATTTGTTGGCTTCTTCGCTGCACTCGCAGTTCTCGCGGTGATCATTGCGCCAGAGGCGGTTGGCGAACCGCTGAGGATTGACTGGTGGCCAACCCATCTCGTGCTCGTATGCATTGCAACGAGCGCATTCCTCCTTGCTGCGGGCGGGGCAGCTGTTACCGCTACGGGAAACGACCTCCCGCTTTCAGCGGTCTTCGGCCTCAACACGGCACCCGGCCTCTGGGTCACCCTGGTCGGCCTCGGCGTCTGGATCGCCGGCGCCGCACAGATCGTCGACGCGCGGAACGATCGCTAAAACAGCCCCACCAGCGCCGTTTACGCACGAATCCTGTCGGGCGAGCCCCCTCTGCTAGGGTGGGTAGGTGCAGCCGTGCGCTCCGACGCGCGGGCAGGCAGCCGATACCGGCGCCAGCCCCGTCGTAGCAGCGCATGCCACATCAATGACTACAAGAAACTAGAGGTACCAAATTTATGGCACGCAACATCGCAATATTTGTCGACGTGGCAAATGTGTTTTACGCAGCAAAGGCCGCCGGGGTCGATATCGACTACGTGACGCTCCTTAAGACCCTAACGGCCAACCGCGACCTCGTTCGCGCATACGCCTATACCGGGCTTGACCCAGATAACGAGAATCAGAAGGCATTCCATAACTTCCTTGCACGCAACAACTACAAGGTTGTCTCCAAGGATGTGCGCAAGTATGGCGACGGACGATTCAAGGCGAACCTTGACATCGAGCTCGTGGTCGACCTCGTGCGCCTTGCACCAAAGCTTGATATCGCCGTCGTCATCTCCGGCGACGGAGACTTCGCTCCAGCAATTCGCGCCGTGCAAGACATGGGCGTTCGCGTCGAGGTGGTGAGCTTCCGCGCCAATACGAGCAGCGATCTCGTTGAGGTCGCCGATCAGTTCATCGAGATCACCTCGATCGCCAAGGTTGAGGCGGGGGCCCGCAGTGGTCGTCGTATCGCCGCAGAGGGCGAGGAAGATCTTTCAATGACCGAGGTTCCCGACAAGCAGTCGGAAGCGCCAATGCGCGCACGACGCGGCGTACCTGAGCGACCAGAGCGTGGCGTTCGACCGCGACGTGGCGTCGCGCCACGTGCAGCAGAGGGTCGCGCACGCAGCTCAACGATTCGTGTCGGCAGCACGGTGCTCGATGCCGACTCCATTGAGACATTCACCCTCGACGATCTTGATCCGAGCGATATTGCTGCCGCCGCAACTGCGCGGCCGCGTGAGGTTGGTGAAACCGATGAAGACGGCCGTCGCCGTCGTCGTCGTCGCGGCGGACGCGGGCGTCGCGGACGCGGCGTCCCAGGCGAGCCTGGATACGTACAGGGTGGCGGCGTTGACGCCGATGGCGACGAGATTGAAGTGATGACACTGGGCGACCTCGACGAGGTTCCCGGTGGCGTTCCTGAGTATCTTGGCGCAGGGAACCGATCCGGCGGGCCGCGCAGCGCGAATAGCGCAGGGCGTCGCCAGCTCGGCTCCGGTCCATCGCGCATCGCAGATGAGGTTGCTCGCTCACAGCGTGATGTACCGCTTCTCGGTGGTGACGAGATCAGCGACGTCTCGCCAGAGGTTGCAGCGCTCTTGCGCTCGCAGCTGCAGGCAACCGGCCGCTCGGCGACCGATGCGCCTGCGCTCTCAGGCAACGATGCTCCCGTCTCACGTGGACGTGCGCGCGGCGCGAAGCCGGCAGGACGTGCAGTGGCTAAGCCAGCGACAAAGCGTGCGGTCAAGCCGACCGCAAAGGTCGCACTCAAGAAGCCTGCTGCACGACCGAAGCCCAAGGGGAGCAAGGGGTCCTAGCGGATGGCGAAGGCGGTCAGCGCGCCGCCATCACGTGGCATGCATCGCCCCGCACGTTTCCTCGTGCGCGGGCACGATGCCGCCGCTACGCATCTCGCCGAGCTATTTAACGGGACGCCACCGCATGCACTCCTGATCGTTGGTCCGCGCGGCGCCGGTGCCGGAACGCTCGCGCGCGACGCCGTCGCAACGCTGCTCTGTGCGACGCCGGTCGATGGCGGCCCGTGTGGCACCTGTCGTCCATGCCGACTTGTTGCATCGGGCAATCACGCCGATCTTGTGCGGATTGAGCCGAGTGGCGCATCCGATCAGATCGGCATCGAACCGATCCGCGAACTTGTCGCCGGTCTCGCGCTACTCCCAATTGAAGGTGGGCGCCGCGTTGCGCTGATCGAACATGCCGACCGAATGAACGAGGCGGCGCAAAACGCACTACTCAAGACGCTCGAAGAGCCGCCAACGCACACGCACGTGGTGCTCTCTGCGGCAGAAGACGCAACGCTCCTCCCCACAATTCGCAGTCGCTGTGCAACGGTGCGCATCGGCCTACCAGAGGCCGCCGCCGCTGCGGAGCTTATCGCCGAGCGCCTCAGCGTCGACGCAGCAACAGCAACACGACTCTTGCGCATGGCAGGTGGCCGCCCGGGCACGCTCATCAGTGCGGGCGCTACTGGTGAGGCAGCACGCGCACACGCGCAACTGCGTCGTCAGATCATCGACCTCAGCTCAACGCTTCCGCACGTTCGACTCGCACTTCTCGGCACACTCGTGACTGATGCAAGTGCAATTCTCGTCGCAGAAACGGGAGACGACGAAGCTGAGGAGCGCGAAGAGGTGGCGGCAGATTCTGACGGCACAAGTGATGATAGGGAGGCAGAAGCCCCCGCACCAGCAAAACCAAAGCGCGCAACGACAAAGCGGGCGAGCGCAAAGCCCACCCCTGCCGAGCGCCGCGCACGCGTTCGTGCACTCTTGCGCCTCTGGCGTGGTGTCGCACGTGACCTTGCCTGTGTCGCTGCTGGCGCACCTGGTTCTGTTGCATTCCCCGAAGACCTTGCCGAACTCTCGGCCGTCGCCTCGCGTGCAAGCGCCCCAACGTGGGCAGCCGCTCTCCGTGCGGTGGAACGATCACTCTCTGCACTGAACGCCAATGGAAATCCAGAGCTCTTGCTCGACGCGCTCGCCTTGCGTTGGCCAAAACTATGAGCAACCCTGCGCTGCAGCAACAACGTGACGTATTCAACCGCCTTGTGAGCATGGGCGAAGAGGTCGTTGACGCACTCGATCATGTGCTGGCACTGAGCGCACTTGGCGCTGCGGAGCTTGAGCGAACACGTGCGGCAATTGGCGACCGTCCACTTCCGCCCGTTGCGCAACAGGGACTCGATGCGCTCACTGCTGCGACCGAACGCGTGCTCACTGCCGGCGACCCGCATCGCGCGATTGACTGGATCGGCATGCAGCCGCGCCTCTCGACGCTCCTCCTCCTCGCCGCCTTTAACCCAGCAGCACTCCCGAGCGATGCGGCCAGCACAGGAACCGGACCCGCAGTCGCTGCCCGTCTACCTGCTGGGATCTCGTTTACCGATGCACCGCGCGATGGTCGCGCGGTGGTCTATGCAGGGATTCAGGCGGATCCCCTCTTAAAGCCTCTTGCTGTTGCGATTGCGGGCGCAAAGCCTGCTGAGCGCCTGGCCGCTCGCGCGATCATGAACGATCCAGCCCCCGACGCAGCCACCGCTGCGGCGTACTTTGGCGTGCTCGCACCGCAGCGAGGGAGTAGCGACCCACTCATCGTCGGCTCGCTTCAGGTTGGCGATAAGGCACCACAGTCCAACGCCCAGTTTCGCGGAGCCATCGTTGAAGCGGTTACGGCCGAGCTCCTTCGGCGTCGACCTGCGCTCGCACGTGATGCGGAGCGCCTCGTTCGGCGCGAGCGACGCTTTGCCGTCGACGGTGTCTCTGCCGACCCGCACCCGTTTGACGTGAGTGTTGAGGCTGGCCCCACCCCCGAACTCTGGGACTGCAAGTGGGGCGCGCGCGGCATCGACGCAAGCCTCCTCGCCGAACTCGAAGACGCACGAATCCGTGCAGCGGGTAGCGGTGTGCGAATCGGCATCGGACTCGTGCTCTTCGACAGCGCACCTGTCGTTGCCGCCCGGCTCGAGATCGTTCGCGGCCCGCGCGAAAAGACGCGCATCATCACGCTCGAATCTCTCGGGAGGCTCGCCCACTGATGAGCGGGCAGCGCAGTGAACTCGAAGCCCGACTTGTTTCAGGCGACGCACCTGATGAGGCGCGCCTCCCCGCAACCGCACGGTATCGAGATGCGGCACGAAGCGTGCGCTTCGACGAGTGCGCCCGCGATGGACGCATGCGCGCTGCTGCAATCTTGCGCCATGCACAAGACCTTGCGTGGCAACACAGCGAACGACTCGAGTATGGACGCGCATGGTACGAAGCGCGCGGAGTCGGCTGGGTGGTTCGTTCTATTGACATGGTGCTTGATGAGATGCCGCGCGCAAATGCCGCACTCATTGGCACAACTGCACTTGTGGGATTCCGCCACGTCATGGCGCGTCGGCGTACGCGAATCTTTACGGGCGAAGGTCGAGTGGCCGCCGACGCGATCATTGACTGGGTGATGACCGACGCAGCGGGAAAGCCGACGCGCTTCCCCGCGGAGTTCGAGCCATTCGTCGCCTCTATTGGTGCCACGTTTGCTCCAACTAAAGTTGGCACACCAGCAACCGAGTCACCGTTGCTCAAGACGACGATTGCACTACGTGCCGCCGATGTTGACCCGCTCGGCCACATCAACAATGCCGCCTGGCTTGAAGTGGTCGACGAGGCACTCGCGCAGCTCGCCCCCGACCAACTCGCTGCCACGCGGCGCCACATTCGCCTGGAGTACCTCGCTCTGGCACGCGGTACTGCTGTGGATGTGCTGCTCTACGCACACACAGGAGGTGCCGCGCAGGGGTACGCGCTGAGCGTGCTCGACAGCGACGGGACCCTGCTTCTTCGGGGTGAAACGGCGGTTGTGCCGTAGAGCTGGCGCGAAGATAGGCGAGACTAGTCCAATGCGCAACCACCACCTACGCCTCAAGCATCTTGCCGCCGTCTTCCTGCTCGTCGCTACGCTCCTGCCGACAACACCAGCAATGGCACGGAGTGCATCGTGCACACGAGAAGGCGCCACGCTTCAACTCCTGAGCGCACTCTCGTGTTTACCAGTGCGGGCTGATTACACGGGAGCGTACAACCGGAGTGCGCAATTTGGTAGCTCATGGACCGATGACGATCACGACGGCCTCGATACGCGCGCAGAGGTGCTCATCAACGAATCTACCACTACGGTAGTAATGAACACCTCTGGCGTCACGGTGAAGAGTGGCCGCTGGTACAGCCTTTACGACAACAAAGTTGTGAGCATCGCAATCCAACTCGACGTCGATCACATGGTCCCGCTCGCCGAAGTCTGGCGATCTGGATCTGCATCGTGGACGCTCGCACGGAGAAAATCCTACGCAAATGACCTTGGTGTGGGCTGGACACTTCGTGCAGTTTCGCTGGGAGAGAATCGTTCTAAGAGTGACGATGACCCGTCGCTTTGGATGCCACCCTACCAGGGGAGCTGGTGTACCTATCTTGTCGAATGGGTAGATGTAAAGATTCGATGGGCACTCAGCATGAATAGCGCAGAGAAGACGGCCATTCGCGATAACTGGATGAGCGCAGGATGTTCGAATAGAGCGAAACCGCCAAAGGTTCGGGTGCGACTCGCACCTTAAAGTCCGAGGTTCGGTCCCTCTTCGCCGCCGCCACGGCGCTTCTTCTTTTTTGCCTTACCCTCGCGAGAGGGGGCGGCGGGCATTCCTTGAGCAACGCGTCTCACGAGCGTCTTATCTGCAACGCGTGTTGCTCCTACCACTGCAGATGGCGAGTGCCCGGATGAAGTTGGCGGCATCTCGTTCCGTCGCCGTGGCTCCGGGGTTGGGTTGCGACGGACAACGATTGATCCCTGCGGGGAACGCCTCGATCGAAGGCTCTCGCTTGCGTGCGCCCGGTACGCGGCCGCCCAGAGAAGTCCGAGTGCAGCGGGGATTAAGAGAAGGCGCTCATCATCTCCAGTAAGGCCAACGGCGATCGCCGCTGCCGTTGCGATGACCGCTACGACAAGGGTGGGGCGACGATGTGGTGGGACCTGTTGGACATCACGGTTCTGCATGGGGCGAGTCTAATGGTGAGAAGGAAAGAGTGATGGTGCGCCCGACAGGATTCGAACCTGCGACCTTCTCCTTCGGAGGGAGACACTCTAATCCACTGAGCTACGAGCGCCTGCGCTGAGAATAGATCAGGCGGCCCCCCGTGAAGGGGACCGCCTGAAGCCGGTCCGCTTGAAGGGCGAACAAGTCAACCCTGCTTGCAACGCTCGAAGAGCATCTATCACGTCGCCTAAAGCGACTACCCTAACCCACCTACCCATGACCTTCGAACAAGAACAGCTGCGCTCAGGATACTCCTCTGGTTGACCGATTCCAACCCCCTAAACGGGCGAGGAGCGTGCGTGTGAGGCGGCTGGCGGGCTACTCAGTAATCGTGACGCTCGACATTGTTACAGGCTCAATAGGGCGATCCCCAGCGCCGATGGGGGTCGCAGCGATTGCAGCAACTACCTTCAACCCCGAGGTCACCTGTCCGAAAATCGTGTATTTCGGCGGGAGCTGTGGCAGGTCCTCAAGGCAGATGAAGAACTGGCTCCCGTTTGTGTTTGGTCCAGAATTCGCCATCGCGACGGTGCCACGCGCATACGGGACGGTCACCGGCTCATCGTCGAATGAGTAACCAGGACCGCCGCGTCCTGTCCCGTCTGGGTCGCCACCCTGGATCACAAAGCCAGGTACGACGCGATGAAAGATCACGCCGTTATAGAAGCCCTTCTTTGCGAGTGTGGTGAAGTTTTCTGCTGTCTTTGGGGCCATACCATCGAGGAGTTCAAACTCAATGACACCCAGGTTAGTTTCAATACGTGCAGTGGCCATCGGGCTCCCCTCTGCGGCAGTGCCGCGTGTGCCGGCTACGCCAGCGTTAGTTGGATTCTACCGTGCTACGGAGTGGTGCGCGTGACCGTTACACTCTCGATAATGACCGGGTCAATCGGCTGGGTGCCACCTCCGAGCGGAACCTGTGAGATCGCATCAACCGTATCCATACCTGCAGAAACCTCGCCTAATATTGCGTAGGTACGCGCCTGCTCAAGTGGCCCAGCGGCCGCGTCTGAGAGGACGATAAAGAACTGACTCCCTTGCGAGTTTGGTTCGCTCGTTCGCGCCATGGCGAGGGTTCCGCGTCGATACGTACCGATCACCGGCTCGTCATGGATCAGGTAGCCAGGTCCGCCCTGGCCCGTTCCGAGCGGATCACCGCCCTGAATAACGAACGGCGTACCATCCTGCATCGTTGCAATGCGGTGGAAGATCACGTTGTCATAAAAACCACAGCTCGCAAGTGCAACAAAGTTTGCAACCGCAATCGGCGAGTTGTCGGCAGCGAGATGGAGAGTGATATTGCCCATGGATGTGTGCATCTCAATATCAAACTCTTCGTGATTGGTGAGTGCTGCTGGTTGCTCAGTTGGACAGCCCGGCTTCTTCCCAGCATCTTGCGATGAGTTGCACGCTGCAATAGTGAGGACGATGAGCAGCGCAGCCGCTGCCGTAAGAAGCGACCGCCTCATCGTGCGCGTTGGCCCTGTCGGGCGGTGCGGATGATTGTTACCGCCATGGCAACCATCAGGAGGATCTGCCCAGCGAGCACCTCGAGCGTCGGGACCTGGCCTAGCAAAATTGCCGCGAGGACGGTTGCGGTTGGCGGCATTGCCAGTGCACCGAGCGATCCAGTGGTTGCACTGGTTGCCCGAACGCCTGAGACAAACAGTGCATAGGCGAGACAGGTTGCGATAAGCGCGAGGTAGGCAAACTGTACGGCTGGCACGATGATGTTGACCCCGGTAAGGCTTGGCAGTCCGATCTGCGAAGCGGGGAGAGCCAGCACCGCAAAGCCGCCAGCAGATGCAAGCGCCACGAGTTCGAGTGGGTGGATCCCTACGGCGAGGCGTCGCACGAGCACGATGTACGAGGCGTAGCCAACCATGCAGGCGAGCGACCAGGCAATGCCGACATCAAACGTTGCCGCAAACTTTGGGCTTGTCCCGTTGAGCGCAAGCACGAGCGTCCCAGCTGCTGCGAAAGCGATCGCTCCGATCACGAATCGGTCGGGCCGCTCGCGCAGGAGGACAACACTTACGGCTGCGACGAAGACGGGTGCTAAGCAGAGTTCAATTGCTGTCGCAATCCCAACGCCCGCATTCGTTACGGCTTCAACGTAGGCGTACTGAAAGAATGCCTGTACGAGCCCAAGCCCAAGCCCGAGTGCGATAGCTCGGCGACCAAGACGGAACGCACCCTTGCCGAGCAAGAGGCGCGCGGTGATCGCTGCAGCGGGAGCGGTGATGCCGAGGCGGATAGCGACAAGAACAAGCGAGCTCAGCGCGCTCCCGGTGCCATCTGCGTTCGGGAAGGCAGCTTTCAGTTGACCGGTCACAACGCCGATCGTGCCCCAGAGGATTCCCGTTGCGATGACTGCGCCGAGTCCGGCGAGCGGGCTGAGTGGGAACGGCTCGCGGATGCGCGACGCGCGACCTGTCGACTTGGACTTTTTCGCTGCAGCTGCCATCCGTGGATTCTAGGGCTATTGACGTGGATCGGCTACAGATCGCGCCTCTTCAAGGGAGATCGCACCTGAGAAGAGTGGCTCGCCCAGGATGAGCGCTGCAACTCCTGCGTCGCGCAGCCGCCGAATGCCATCAAGGTCGCGCACCCCACCTGCAACCGTGAGCTCCATTGTTGGCTGTCGGCGCACCAGTTGCGCAAACGCACCAGCCTCACCCGGCCCACCGCCGTGGCTGAGCACGACGCGCATGACCCCTGCGGCAGCGAGGTCGTCGATGATCTCTTCTGCTTTTTTTGGCGCTGCCTGCCTCCACGGGAATGCCGCGAGTCGATCAGGCCGCGGGTCAAGTCCCACGGCGAGCCAGTCGCCAGCGGCGGCAAGGCATGCACGCAGTAGCGGTGGGTTATCGATCATCTGCATGCCGACAACCGCACGCGTCGCACCGGCGGCGAAGACGAGCTGGATCGCTTCGGTAGATTCGAGCCCACCTGCGATCTGGAGTGGTGTGGCGACAAGCCCGGCGACCGCTCCAACTGCGGCGAGGTTTGCCGGAGCACCGGCACGGGCGCCATCAAAGTCAACGAGATGAATCAACTCCGCACCTTGATCCACGAGCATGCGCGCGATTCGCGCCGGCTGGTCGGTTGGTGCACCGATGCCGGTTGCAGCACCTGGCCAAAAGACGAGGCGCGACCGGCCTCCTTCGAGGTCGATCGACGGAACGATGAGCATGGAGTTTAGTTAAGCCGTTGCGTGCAACGCAGCAGCAGCAGCAGCAAGGGTGGCAGTGATTTCGGCTGCTGTGATGCCGTAGTGTGTAACGGCGCGGATTTGTCCGTGCGGATAGGCAACCATGAGCACGCCACGCTGCTCGAGTTCACCCAAGAATCGCGCACGACGGTCTGCGCCACCTGCAACTTTAAAGAGGACAAAGTTTGTCGCCACGCGTGCAGGATCGAGAAGTTCGCCAACCGGTTGCGCGATATAGCCGGGCGAGAGAACGCCACTCATCCCTGCAAGGCCTTCAGCGAGCATGCGAGCATTGGCGTGGTCTTCAGCAAGGCGCGCAACTGTTCCATCGGGGCCATCGGAAAGTGCAACAAGTCCGGCGGCTGCCAACACGCCCACCTGGCGCATGCCGCCGCCAAGGAGCTTGCGCGCGCGGCGGGCCTTCCAGATGAAGTCACTACTTCCCACGACAACACTGCCGATCGGTGCAGCAAGACCCTTGCTTAAGC
>CAIPEX010000031.1 GCA_903864185.1 uncultured Chloroflexota bacterium
CCGCGCCGCACTCGTACTTATACGGCTCATTGCCGCGCAAGAAGTCGAAGGTGCGCTTGCGCATGTCGATCGCGCGCGTCACTCCCGCAACAAAGAGCAAGACACCGGGCGAGAGTGCTCGCGCGGCAATATCGCCGCCAGCGTTCCAATAGCGCACGGCGTCGGTGTCGTTGAGGAAGAGGCCGGCGGCAAAATTGCCAAACTCTGCCGAGCGGGCGATGAGGAGCGTGATCATCCCTGCTGGCGCGCGCTGGAAGAGCTCGGTGATGAATCGCTCTTCTGCCGCACCTTTCGGTGTTGGCGTAAAGAGGCCACCCTCGCCCCAGCGCGATCGGTGGAGGCGGATGAACTCAGGGAGGTCGCGGAGGAGATCGTCGCTCGCGTCGATAGCGACCCCGGCCGATTCACCGCGACGGAACTTCCGGCGGATCTCATGGCGGTCTTTCTTGTCGATACGCTCAAGGTGCGCATCGAGATCTTTCACCCCGAGAAGATCGATTGCCGGCGCGGGCTCTTCAACGGTGAGCGTCGCCGTGCGCTGCTGCTCCTTCGCTGCTGCGGTGAGTGCATCGATGAGCAGCGCATGGGCTGGGTCGCTGCGCCGCAGGCGACGAAGGTCGAGTGGCGAATTGTCGTGGAGTAGAAATGCTGCAAGTGCAGCGGCCGCGCGCGCTGCACATGATCCTGGCGTGAGATCGAGCAGCACCGTTGCGTAGTCGACGTGATACGTCGCGCCGAGGTAGCGCACGCCATCGGGGCGCCGCATGAGCGGAAGATAGGCACAGAGCTGCTCGCCCTCGTACACGGCGAGCGAGATGTCGACCGCCTCGTCTCCGTAGGCGAGCCACCACGCGTCGTGCACGCTGCGATCACTGAAGGCACTCGCTGCGGGATTCGTGGTGAGGAGGCGCTGCCAGTCTGCGGGCGCGATGGTGCCAAGTACCGCAGGTGAGACGCGACAGCCATCAACAGGAGCGTTCATCCACCCCATCGTACGCGGACGGTACGACCCCTGTCAGAGGATGCGTGAATGCAGCACGATCGCGCTCCTCAGCCTGCGTGGCTCACCACCTATCACACCGTGCGCCACGCGCTCTTGCACCTTGTTGCACCAGTGCTGCTGCTCGTGGCACCGCAACGATGCGGTGGGTGCGAGGCGGAAGGCTCTGCGTTCTGCGATGCGTGCCGCGCAGCTGCACTGGCGAGCGCACCGACGCAAATCGCTGCACGCGAGCTGCCGCGCGGCTGTGATGCGGCGGGGGTTGTAGGGAGTTATCTCAGTCCACTCGGCGTTGCGCTGCGCACGCTGAAGTTCCGCGCCGCACCCGAGCTTGCCGATCCGCTCGGTGCGCTGCTCGCGACAACGGTGCGCACGGTGCAGCTCGAGCTTGGTGGGAGCGAGCCACCCGTACTTGTGCCGATCCCCACCGACCCTGCACGACTACGCGAGCGTGGCTTCGACCATGCGGCGCTCTTGGCGGCGAGTGCAGCCGCCGCAACGGGGCTGTGCAGTGCATTGATCTTGGAGCGAACGCGCGGTGTTCCGCCGCTCCACACGCTCGGCAAGGTTGAGCGGCAGCGAGCGATGGAGCGCGCAATTGCACTACGGGCTGGAGTGGAGCTCCCGGCGACCGTCATCCTCGTTGACGACATCTGGACGAGCGGCGCAACGTTTCGTGCAGCGGCGGAGGCTCTGCGCGCGGCTGGATGTGCGCGAATTGGCGCGGTCGCCGTTGCCCGCGAGCCACTCGCCGCAGTTGGTGCGCGGCAATGAGGGTCGGCTGCAAGGAGTTGCGCGGCGTGGCAGGATCGCACCATGCCAAAGCGAGCCCCCAAGAAGAGCAGCGCGCCACCCGCAGCGGCGGGGCGGCTCGACCGCATGCTTGGTGCGCACCTCGCGGTGGGTGGCGGCCTCGTCAAGGCGGCCGACCGGGCTGCAGCAGTGGGAGCGGCCGGGCTGCAGATCTTTACGGGCAACCCCACCGGGTGGGCGCGGCGCGCCGAACTCCCGAAGGAGCTCCCCGCCTTCCGCGCGCGCATGAAGGAGCACGGCTTCGGCCCGCTCGCCGTGCATGCCGCCTATCTCGCCAATCTCGCCGGACCAAATCCCGTCTTCCGTGAAAAGACC
>CAIPEX010000032.1 GCA_903864185.1 uncultured Chloroflexota bacterium
CGTAGTCCCCGATGCTCGTGACGGAGTCCGGGATCGTGACGCTGGTGAGGCGGTTATTTCGGAACGCGCGTTCACCGATGCTCGTGACGCGCTTGGGGATCGTGACGTGGGTGAGGAGGTTAGAAGCGAACGCGTCTTCACCAATGCTCGTGACGCGCTTGGGGATCGTGACGTGGGTGAGGAGGTTAGAAGCGAACGCAGCGTCGCTGATGCTCGTGATGGAGCGTGGGATCGTGACGCGGGTGAGGAGGTTTGAAGAGAACGCGTCGGCACCAATGCTCGTGACGGAGTTGGGGATCGTGACGCGGGTGAGGGAGTTGTAGGAGAACGCCCAGTCACCGATGCTCGTGACGGAGTTGGGGATCGTGACGCGGGTGAGGGCGTTTTGGTAGAACGCGGCTTCACCGATGCTCGTGACGGAGTTGGGGATTTTCAGGCTAGTGAGGTCGATATCCCAAAACGCATAGTCACCGATGCTCGTGACGGGAATGCCGCCAAGGGTTGCAGGGATCACCAGCGTTGTTGGGCAGCTTCCATCGCATCCAGTGACAGTGGCATTGCCGCCCACCACGTCATAAGTAAAGTCGCCATCCGTCGCAGCGCGAGTCGGCGCTGGTGCAACGACGCTCGCAAGGAGCGCCAAGGTAATGGCTGCTGTTACCGCACGCATTGACTACTCCCCTTCTTTCCTGCCCTCAATCCAGCGGAACTGGCAGGCGCCGGCGCCGTGCTCAGATCGCGGATTCTGACGGAAACGATACCGCAGGGATGGCACGGTGAGAAGGTGGGGTTTCGCATCGGTTAAGGAGTGTGCAAAGGTTTGGTAGCGCATACCGGATTCGAACCGGTGGTCTCTGCCTTGAGAGGGCAGTGTCCTAGGCCGCTAGACGAATGCGCCATCTGTCGGGGGGTGCCCGAGTCCGCATCATATCCGAGCGCGAGGCGCGGCGTCCAACTGGGCGCTCGGGGCACGAGGAGCGTGTAGGGTTAGCGGCATGCAGCAGCGAAGCGCACCCGTGCTTGTATCTGCCCTCTTTGCCCTGCTCGTTGGCGGGTGTGGGTCAAGCCTCGATGCGCTCCGCGGCTCACCGAGCCCTACGCCAACCGACTTCACGGGGCTCGTGCGGCAGATGGCGACCCACGAGATCACCGTTGACAACGTGGTGAGCGGCGATGCTGGGTGCAGCGACCACGCGCTCGTGCCAATGGCGATCTCGTTCACCGCGAGCGGAGCGGGCGAGAGCGCGCCCGTAGCCATGCGGGTCTATCGATTTAAGGATGGCGAGAGCTACGACCGACTACGGTCGAGTGTCGACGTATGCGCCGCAGCATGGATCCGCGATCCAGGGAGCCTCACGATGATTGATGCCTCGCCGTTCGTGCTCGTCTTCGAAGGGGTCGGTGAGGGCCCGTTTATTGACGCGCTGCGCACCACGCTCCACGAGGCGGCAGGAGACTAAGACTCGTCCTTCGCGCTCTTGAGCGCGGTTGGCACGCTGCGCGGGATCGCCGCCTTCGCAGCCCCCTTTACGAAACTCGCCTTGATCGACATTGCTGCGGCGGCCTCTTGCTCCTCTACGGAAAGGATCCCGTGCCGGCCGAGTGCGGCAAGCTCGTCGCGAATGTAGGTTTGCAGCATCTCTGGTCCGTCGGTGCCGATCACGTAGCGAACCTTGTGCGTGCGAAGGGCACTGAAGATGGCGCGGAACTCTTCCCAGTCCTTCACCACCTGCGTCATGAGGTTTGAGGTTGGACAGATCTCCAAGACGATCTTGCGGGCGGCGAGTAACTTGAGGGTCTTGACGTCTTGTGCCGACTTCACACCGTGACCAATGCGATCTGGTTCGAGGTACTTGATCACGTCCTGTACCTCGCTCACGGGGCCAGACTCGCCCGTATGGACGGTGATGCCGAGCCCGGCGAGGCGGGCACGCGTGAAGAGCTTCTTGTATTCAGCAACCTTGAACCCTGCAGATTCGCGGCCAGCGACATCGATACCAACGATTCCGCGACTCTTCCAGGCGATCGCCTTCTCGACGATGATCTCGTTCTGGGCGTAGGTGAAGCCGCGATCGAGACAGAGGATGAGCCCCGGCATGACGGGGTATTCGAGTGCGGCGCGGTCTGCGCCGCGAATGGCGGCGGCGATGATGTGGTCGAGGTCCTGCTCCCCATCCCGGTTGCGCTTCATCGGGTTGAAGCGCAGCTCCATGGTGGTGATGTGGTTCTTGCGGTACGCACCAGCAACAACCTCGTAGACAGAGCGCTCGACGGCGATCGGCGACGACTGGATCAACTCCGTCCAATGGAAGAGGTCGAGGTAGCCGTTGAAGCTCCGCGTGCGCTTCGAGCCCGCCGTGATCATCTTGCGGAAGGCCCAATAGTCTTTCGATGGGAGGCGGATCCCCTGCGCGTGGGCGATCCCCCACATGATCGCGGGGGTGACCGAGCCGCCGAGATGACAGTGCAGTTCGGCGAGGGGGATGCGTGGGCTCAGCGTTGTCGTGCGCGCTGCGCGGCTCATGCGCCTGCCTCTACCGCGCGGCGCCCGCGCAGGGCTGGCGAACCTGCGGGAACCTGGTCGCGGGCGTGATACGAGCTGCGAACGAGTGGTCCTGATTCCACGTGCTTGAAGCCGAGGGCGAGCGCCTCGTCGCGCAGTGCAGCGAACTCATCGGGGGTGTAGTAGCGCTCAAGCGGCAGATGTTCGAGCGTTGGTCGCAGGTACTGCCCGATCGTCAAGATGTCGCAGTCAACGCTGCGCAGTGCAACGAACGTTGCGCGCAACTCTTCGTGCGTCTCGCCGAGTCCGACCATGATCGAGCTCTTCGTATGCACGGGATTGCCGAGCTCCTGCGCCATCGCTTTCGCGCGTCGCAGCACCTCGAGCGAGCGCTCCCAGCGTGCACGCTTGCGTACCGGCCGCTGCAGGCGCTCTACCGTCTCGATGTTGTGGTCGAGGATATCGGGGGCCGCCTCCATCACGGCGCGGAGTGGTGCCTCGTCTCCATCAAAGTCGGGGATCAACACCTCGACGCCCGTCCCTGGCGCGAGTCGGCGCATCTCGCGAATCGTTTCGGCAAAGATCGCGGCACCGCCGTCGGCAAGGTCGTCGCGTGCAACGCTCGTGATCACCACATGATCGAGGTCGAGTGAGGCGAGCGACTCGGCAACGCGGCGCGGCTCGTCGTGGTCGAGGCCGGCGGGTCGACCAGTCTTCACGGCGCAGAAGCCGCACGCGCGCGTGCACGTGTCGCCAAGGATCATCACGGTTGCCGTCCCCTGGTCCCAACACTCGCCGATGTTCGGGCAGTGTGCCTCCTCACAGACGGTGTTCAGGTTTTGCGTGCGCATCAACTGCTTGAGCGCACGGTACCGTTCGCCGCCTGGCACCTTGGAGCGAATCCAATCGGGGTGCCGCTGCATTGGCGCTGGGGCGGCACCGAGCATCGGAAGCTCAGCGCCGACGAGGGAGCCCTTCTCGTTTGGGAGCGCCATTAGAAGTTCACCGAGCGGCCGATCGAGACGAGTGCCGCCTCGCCCACGATTTCGGAGAGTGTCGGGTGTGGATGGGTGGTGCCGCCAAGCTGGCTGGCGGTCGCACCGAGCTCGAGCGCAAGGCTCGCCTCGGCGATCAGGTCGGTCACCTTCGGGCCAACCATGTGCACGCCGAGCACCTCGCCGGTATCGGCGTGGCGCAGCACCTTGCAGAAGCCGTCGGCATCGCCGCCAACATGCGCCTTGGCGATCGCCAAGAACGGCACCTGCCCTGCAACGAAGGGGACGCCGTCACGCTCCAGTTCTTGCGTTGTCGCGCCAACCGAGGCGACCTCGGGGCGGCAGTAGGTTGCGCGGGGCTGCTTCACGTAGCTGATCGCATGGATCGGTTGTTCGGCGATCGCCTGTGCGGCGATCAGTCCCTCGTGCGCCGCAACGTGGGCGAGTTGCAGGCCACCGATCACATCGCCCACGGCATAGATGTGTGGGCTTGCCGTGCGCATCTGTGCATCAACCTGGATGAATCCTCGCTCAACCTTCACCCCCGTTGCCTCGAGCCCGAGCGCACCACTATTAGGGACGCGGCCGGCAGCAACGACGAGAAGATCTGCGGTGAGCGGCTGTGCAGCGCCGCCCTCCATCGGCTCGATCGAAAGTGCAACACCATCTGCACGCTTCGTGAGCGACCCCTCAACGATGCGATGTGCAACATGGATGGCGATACCCCTCTTGCCGAATGCTCGCGTCAGCTCCTTTGATGCATCGCGATCTTCTAGTGGCACGAGTGCAGGGAGCATCTCGACGATCGTCGTCTCGGCGCCAAGGTCGCGGAAGTACGAGGCAAACTCACAGCCGACCGCTCCCCCACCAACAACGATGACGCTGCGCGGCTTAAACGTTCCGGTGACGATGTCGTCGCTGCTGACGATGATCTGGCCATCCGTCTCGAGCCCTGGAATCTTGCGTACGCTTGAGCCGGTGGCGATCACGATGTCGCGCGCCGTAAGGCGGCGCGTCTCTCCGGTCGGCGCACCCGCCTCGTCGAAGATCTGCACCTCGACGGTCGTGTCGTCGATGAACGTTGCGCGGCCCGCAATAAGCTCGACGCCATTCTTCTTGAAGAGTGATTTGAGGCCGGCATGCATGCGGTTGACGATGCGGTCGCGGCGAGCGGCAACGGTGCCCGTATCGACGCCGGTCGCTGGGCTGATCTCAATGCCAAAGTCTGCCGCCTTGCCAATCTTGGCGAGGAGGTCGCCCGTCTCGAGCATCGCCTTGGCAGGGATACAGCCCCAGTGGAGGCAGGTGCCGCCGACCTTCGCCTGCTCGATGAGCGTGACCGTGCGGCCGAGCTGCGCGGCACGAAACGCGGCTGCGTAGCCGCCTGTTCCGCCGCCAATAACGAGGAGATCGTGGTCGGACATAGGAGAATCCTACGCCGCGCTGCTATCCTCCGCCGCCATGGACATTCAGCTGCTTCTCGCCGCCACCGTTGGAGCCTATCTGGCAGGCTCGATCCCGTTCGGGCTGATCGTGGCGCGCCTCACCGGCGGTCCCGACCCACGATCAATCGGCTCCGGACGCACCGGCGGCACCAACGCGCTGCGTGCCCTGGGAAGACGACGTGCAGCGGTCGTTGCCGCGGGCGACGTACTGAAGGGGAGCCTCCCCGTCCTCGCGATTCAAACCATGACGGCCAGTGCCGCGGCCGATACGGCCAACTGGTGGGTCGTATGCGCCGCGCTCTTCGCCGTACTCGGCTCAACACGCTCGATCTGGGTTGGCTTTAAGGGCGGTCGAGGGATCGCAACCGGCTTTGGCACCGCGATTGCAATTGCACCACTCGCAATTGTCGCGGTTGCACCCATCTTCTTCGTCTTGATCTGGCGCACGCGCCTCGTCTCACTCGGCTCACTTGCCGCCGCGGCGCTCTTTGCACCAGTCTCGCTGGGGCTCGAGTTCAGTGCGAACGGAACGATCGGCACCGCACTCCTTCTCTATTCAATCGTTGGCCCGGCGCTCGTCTGGCTTGCACATGCCGACAACATCAGCCGACTACGCGCTGGAACCGAGCGCGACTTTGATCCGTCGCTCTTGCAGCGAGACCGTACCGAGCAGTAGTCAGCGCGCGCGGATGAGCCGCGCGAGAACAAGCAGCGTTACTGCCAGCAACGCCACGGGGACGAGCGGCAACTTTGCCGTGACGAGCGCAACTCCTGGAACGAGGAGGCTCAGCACCGTCAGACCGAGGACGAGGAGTACGACCGCAAGTAGGATCGCGATCACCGAGGCGAGCGGGGCCGTTTCGCGCGTGCGACGCCGGCTCATCGCGCAGCAGGATCTGCGTCGGCGGGAAGCTGAATCGGGGCAACCACAATTTCGCCGAGCATCTTCTGCGCAGCGGGGAGGTGATGCGCGAGGAGCGAGCGGTGGAACAAGAGGCTGATATCGCATCCAGGGGCGCCACGGCGTCGCGCGCCAGACTCTGGATCGAAGCCGACCGGGCCTTCAACGGCGATGCAGGGGACGCCCGATTCGCGCGCGCGGCGCACGAGATCAACGCCGGCAGCGATCGCCGTCGTAAGGGGGCGACCGCCATGGCCACCGCCGAGCCCCTCGATGACGAGGGCAACGGCGTCGATCCCAGCACGGAAGTGCGCCGCCTCGCGCATATCTGGCACGCGGAAGCGGCGAACACCGCGAACAAACTCGAGTCGATCCCATGCGGCGCCAACGGCCCCCTCATCTGGACGGGCGCGCGGCGTGCAGAGCACCACCACCAGATCGCGACCAGCACCAGCAAGAGCTGGCACCGCCTCAAGTGCTGGCGCGGCGTCGCCACTTGCGCCAACGATGACGAAGATCGGCAGGCTCCCCTCTGGATCGCGTGCGCGGGCAAGGTCGAGTGCAACCTGCGCAACGGTCGCGCCACCAATGCTCACCGCATCGCGCGTTGAATAGCCGAGTCGTGCCGCCTTCAGCATCATTCCGCGCAGCGCGGCGGCGCTCACGGGTGCGAGGCGCTGCTGATACGCCCAGCGCGCGCGATAGGAATCGGCAACTGCCACGACCAGTGCCCGATCTGGCTCCACGATATGCACGCGAGCACGTGGTGCGGGTTTGGCAAACGTGGGCTTCTTCATACGCTGAGGATAGTCTGCGGCGCGCTCGCGCGCGTGGGGCTCACGACTTCAGCGCGGCGCGAGGGAGGCGATAGCGACGCGATCCCAACTGCTCAGCGAGCCCATCGCGCACAAGTTGCTCGAGCGCCAGCTCAACGGCGGCCTTCTCATGAACGCCGCGCGCGCCGGTGATCGAGACTCCCGCTGGACCGGCATCGCGGAGTTCGTCGAGGATGCGCCCGCGCAGCCAGCGGCGCGTTGCAGGGAACGGTGTTGCGGCAGTGCGACGTGCCGGTGCTGCGAACGTCTCCCCTGCCGATTGGCATGACTTCTTGAGTGGGCAGGCGGCGCAGTCTGGTGCCGTGCGGCGGCAGACGCGTGCCGCAAGGTCCATCGCAGCCTGCGCCCAGGTGCCGGCAAGCCCAGGCTCGAGCACGTCGCCAAAGGCGTCGGCGGCGATCTGGAGTTCACGTGGTCGCAACGGTGGAACCGCACCAATGAGTCGCTGCACGATGCGCGCAATATTCACGTCGACAGGGATCGAGCGCCCACCCGCCGTGATCGCCGCAACGGCGCGCGCCGTGTAGGGGCCGATCCCCGGGAGTTCCATGAGGGCCTCGTGCGTCGATGGCAGGCCGCCGCCCGCTACCGCCTGCTGTGCTGCGTCGTGTAGTGCGACGGCGCGCCGGTTGTAGCCGAGGCCGCGCCACGCATCGATCACCTCGGCGCGCTCAGCAGCGGCGAGCGCATCAAGCGTGGGGAATCGTTCAAGGAATCGCTGCGCAAGCTGGTCGACCCGCGAGATCTGCGTCTGCTGCGCCATCACCTCAACGACAAGTACGGCATAGGCGTCGCGTCGCTCGCGGATCTTCAGTGGTCGCGCCTCTGTTCGGTACCAGTCGAGGAGTGCGGCGGCAACGCGTCGTGCCTGGGCAACGCTCGGTGCGACCATGCGCGCTACTCGTGGCGCTGGAGCGGCGGCTCGCCGCACGCGACTCAACGCTCTGGAAGCGTTGGCGGAATCCGATGTGCGCGAGCGATCTCGCGCAAGGTTCGCGCCAGTTCCGCCTGCTCCACCGCGTCGGCGAGAGCATGATGATCTGCAACGAGGTTGGTTGGATACACCTGCCGCACGAAGCGCTTCACCGTCTTTTTCCAGGTGAGGTTCTCGCCACCGTGAAGTGCGTAGTAGATGCTCTTCAGGTCGACCGCCGACATGCCAAACGGATTGCGCACTCCGGCTTCGGTGAACGCCATCACCAGCCACATCCAATCGAATGGTGTGTTGAAGCCGATTAGCAGCGGGCTCGACTCAGGTGCCGTTGCCTCGGCGGTGGTGCGCACCCACTCGGCGAAGTGGCGCACGCCCTCAATGCGGTCGATGCCGTGCTCCTCGAGGTGCGCGCGCGTGAGTCGGTGGACTCGCTCCTCTTTATGCCCCCATGCCTTCGCGGGATCGGGCTTCAACTCCACGTAGAACGTCGTTGCAGGATCGTCGACGAGGCAGGCGCCGATGCTGATGAGGCTCCCGTCGAGCGGAGTCTGGCCAGAGCACTCAACGTCAACGCTGAACCAGAGCTCCTGCGGGAGCCCAGGCTCGAACGGTGGCGGGGTGACTGAGTCGTGCTGCATTGGTGCAGCCTAGGACATCTGGGCGATCACTCGCTCCGCAGCATGATGTGCTTGACCACCGTGTAGTCCTCGAGGGCGTACATGGATTGGTCCTTGCCGTAGCCAGACTGCTTAAAGCCACCATGCGGCATCTCGCTCGCGAGGGTGAAGTGATCGTTCACCCAGACGGTGCCGAACTGGAGCGCCTTGCTCACCTTGAAGGCGCGGGCGATGTCACGCGTCCATAGAGACGACGCGAGGCCGAAGCGGCAGTCGTTTGCCCACGCGAGGATCTGATCCTCGTCCTTGGCGCGCTGCACCGAGACGACTGGCCCGAAGACCTCGTCTTGCACGATCTCAGAACTCTGCGCAGGTCCGGCGATGATCGTCGGCTTGTAGTAGTTGCCCTTTGCGCGAATCGCTGCGCCGCCAAGGACAACCTCGGCCTTCTTCGACGCGCGGTCAACGAATCCTGCGACGCGCGTGCGCTGCGCAGCGCTGATGAGTGGCCCCATCTCGGTTGACTTCGCCGAGGTCGGACCGACCTTGATCGTCTTCACTTGATCGATCAGCGCAGCAACCAACTTCTCGTAGACCTTCGGTCCAGCGATGATGCGACAGGCTGCGGTGCAGTCTTGGCCAGCGTTCCAGAAGCTTGCAGCGCGCATCGTCTCGGCGACAAGATTGATATCGGCATCGTCGAACACGAGCACCGGCGCCTTCCCGCCAAGCTCGAGATGGAGGCGCTTCACCGTGTCTGAACCTGCAGCTGCGATGCGCTTGCCGGTTGCCGTATCGCCAGTGACCGAGACCATCGCAACGCCAGGGTGGCGCGCAAGATAGGAGCCGACATCTTCACCGGGGCCGGTAATCACATTCAGCACACCTGCTGGGAAGAACTCCTGTGCAAGCACACCAAGCATGAGCGCGGTGATCGGCGTACGTGCCGATGGCTTCAAGACAACGGTGTTACCAGTGGCGAGTGCCGGGCCAATCTTCCATCCCGCCATGAGGAGCGGGTAGTTCCATGGCGCAATCGAAGCGACGACGCCCACGGGATCTCGACGGATCAGGCTCGTGCGCCCTGGCAGGTATTCGGCAACCGCCTTCCCCTCCATGTTGCGCGCAGCGCCAGCGAAGTAGCGGAGGTTGTCGACGACCGCGTCGACCTCGAGCCCGACGGCGCTGATCGGCTTCCCTGCGTTCTCAGACTCGGCGCGGACGAAGGCGCTCCTCTTTGCCTCAACGGCATCGGCGAGGCGCAAGAGGGCGAGGCTGCGCTCACCTGGAGTCGTTGCGCTCCATGCTGGAAATGCTGCGGCTGCAGCTGCGACGGCCGCATCGACGTCGGCCTTACCGCTATGGGGGACTGCGGCGATCTTCACCATCGTCGACGGATCTTCAACGATCAGTGTCTTCCCTGAAACTGCAGCGACAGATCGTCCGTTGATCACCTGCTTGTACGTCTTCATACCGCCTCCTCCATCATGGTCGTCTCGCGACCGATATCGCTAGCCTACCGCTGCTCACGGCGAGGTGTGCGTGCGTGTTCCACGCCCCTTAGGCGCGCCGACCAATAAAGGTGAGGATGCGGTCGACCGCATCGCGGTAGCGCGTTGTCGCGAAGGGATGGTGGTTGAAACCTTCGAGCGGCACATAGTCGATATTCGGCAGGGTGCCGATTGGGCGGCACCATTCTGGGCGCACGAGCTGATCGCCATCGCCGTGAATGACGAGTGTCGGGATTGGGAAGCGCTCGCCGCGCGCAACGATTGCGCGGGCCTCTTTCTGCGCGGCAAACGCCTCGCCACCGAGACGTGCCGACGAGCTGAGCAGCGTGGCGGGCGCGTCAGGATCCTCAACGGGAAGCTGTGCCCCTGGATCTGTGTCGCGCCCGATCCCTGTTGGGATGTAGAGCATTGGCGCGATCCGCGAGAGGAGTGGTGCGGCAAGTCGCTTCCATGTGGCGATGTTCGCCTCAAGTGCGGGGGCCGAAAGCACGAGGCGGTCTGGCGTGATCATCCCGTGTGCAGCTGCACCAAACGCGATGAGCCCGCCCATACTGTGGGAGACGATCACGAGCGGGCGCCCTGCGTGTCGAAGGGCGGTCGCCTGCTCTGCGAGGTCTTCGTGGTAGCGCGACCAGGTGCGCACATACATCGAAGGACCGCCGGAGCGGCCGTGCCCGCGTAGATCCCAGGCCACCGTGCGCCAACCTGCCGCCGCAAAGGCGCGCGCCGCCTGCACGTAGCGACCGGAGTTCTCGCCGATCCCGTGGCCGAGCAGGAGGTCGCCAAAGGGCTCGCCCGCAGGTTCAAACACCCGTCGGTACAGCACGACACCATCGCTCGCCGTAAAGGGGTCTAGGAGGGGTCGCTCCGCTTCCATCGCAGGGATCCTACACTCTGGGTATAGGGTGCGTCGCGCCCAGACTCGGAGGATGCCGTGAGCACTGGTAAGGCAGGGGGCGAGCGTATCGAGCGCGACTCGTTCGGCGAGATTGCCGTTCCAGCAGATCACCTCTGGGGGGCGCAGACCGCCCGCTCACTCCACCACTTTGCCATCGGCAACGAGCAGATGCCACTCGGCGTCATCCATGCCCTTGCACTGATCAAGCGTGCGGCCGCAGAGAGCAACGCCGCACTCGGCCTCCTCGCGCCAGAGACAGCCGACCTGATCATCCGTGCCGCCGACGAGGTTGCGCACGGAGATCACGATGGCGAGTTTCCACTCTCGGTCTGGCAGACCGGCTCCGGCACGCAGAGCAACATGAACGTTAATGAGGTGATCGCCGCCCGCGCCAATGAGATCGCCACTGGGAAGCGCGGCGGCAAGTCGCCCGTGCACCCAAACGATCACGTGAATCTCTCGCAGTCGTCGAATGATGCCTTCCCAACGGCGATGCATATGGCCGGCGTGCGCGCCGTTGAGGCGAGCCTCCTACCGAACCTGCGCCATCTGGCTGCAATGCTTGACGCGAAGGCGGCCGCCTGGAGCGATATCGTCAAGATTGGTCGGACGCATCTGCAAGATGCAGTGCCGATGACACTCGGGCAAGAGTTCGGCGCGCACGCTGCTGCGCTGCACGCCGACATCGCACGCATTGAAACTGCAACCGCCGGCCTCTACGAGCTTGCGCTCGGCGGCACCGCAGTCGGCACCGGCATCAACAGCCATCCAGAATTTAGCGCGCGCACGATTGCCATCATCGCCAAGCAGGCGAAGGTTCCATTTGTTGCTGCGCCGAATCTCTTCGCAGCGCTCGCAGGGCACGAGCCGATGCTCGCCCTCTCGGCCGCACTGCGCACAAGCGCCGCAACGCTGATGAAGTTGGCGAATGATGTGCGCTGGCTCGCCTCGGGACCACGCGCTGGACTTGGTGAGTTGAACATCCCCGAGAACGAGCCGGGCTCGTCGATCATGCCGGGGAAGGTGAACCCGACCCAGGCGGAGGCGCTCACGATGGTGTGCGTGCAGGTCTACGGCCTCGACGCGGCGATCGCCTTCGCAGCGAGCCAGGGGAACTTTCAGTTGAATGTCTTCAAGCCACTGATCGCACACAACCTCTTGCAGCAGGTGCGCCTACTCGGCGATGCCGCTCGCTCCTTTGCCGATCACTGCCTTGAAGGCACCGAGCCGAACCGCGATCGGATCAGCGAGCTGCTCAATGCCTCACTCATGCTGGTGACGGCGCTGACGCCGAAGATTGGCTATGACAAGGCGGCGGAGATCGCAAAGCGTGCGCATGCAGAGGGGACAACCCTCCGCGCCGCGGCACTCGCATCTGGCTACGTCAGCGCAGACGACTACGACGCGCTCGTCGTGCCTGCGGCGATGACACGACCGACCCGCTAACGATGCGGATTGGCGTACTCACTGGTGGTGGCGACTGCCCAGGGCTGAATCCTGCGATTCGTGCTGTCGTCGTACGTGCAAGCGCCGCTGGACACGAGGTGGTCGGCATACTCGATGGCTGGAAGGGGCTCGCGACGCCCGATGCGCCAGCGAGCCGCCCGCTCGATCGCGCAGCGGTCAACGGCATCCATGCCCGCGGCGGCACGATCCTTGGCTCAAGCCGAACCAACCTCCTCAAGCGCGAGGGTGGCCTTGAAGCCGCAGAGGCGAGCATGCGCGCGCTCGGCCTCGACGCGCTGATCGCCATCGGTGGTGACGACACGCTCTCTGTTGCTGCTGGACTCGCAGCGCGCGGGGCAGCAATCACGGCGATCCCCAAGACGATGGACAACGACGTGTGGGGAACAGAGGGCTGCCTCGGCTTTGACACCGCCGCAAATATCGTGACCGAGGCGATCGACCGCATCCAAACAACAACTGCCTCGCACCATCGCGTCGCCGTCGTCGAAGTGATGGGGCGCGATGCCGGCTGGGTTGCAGCATGGGGCGGCATCGCTGGTGGCGTCGATGCGATCCTCGTCCCTGAGGTTCCACTCGATGCAGTAGGGCTCGATGCGATCATCGCGCGCATTACGGCGCGACGCACCGTTGGAGACGGCTCATCGATCGTCGTTATCTCTGAGGGCGTGAAGCTCCCGGTGAGCAGCGGCGCCACGACGACCGCGCTCGATGAATTCGGCCACCCGCGCCTCGACAAGGTCGGCGTGGGTGATGCGCTCGCTGAACTGCTTGAGGCGCGCACCGGCCTCGAGGTGCGCTGCACGCGACTCGGCCACCTGCAACGCGGTGGCGCACCATCTGCCGCCGACCGTGTCCTTGGGGCGCGCTACGGCGTCGCCGCGGTTGCCGCACTCGAGGCTGGACACTTCGGCGTCATGGTCGCCCTGCGCGCAGGCGCAATCGTCGAGGTGCCCCTTGCGGAAGTTGGCGGGCGCAATCGCGGTCTCGACCCCGCCTATCACGCCGTCGTTGAGGCGCTCACCTGATGGCGACCCTGATCCTCGTGCGACACGGACGAACCGCCGAGACTGGCCTGAAGCTGAGTGGGCGCACCCCAGGGATCCCACTGAGCCGCGAGGGGCGCGAAGAGGCGCGTGCACTGGCCGAGGCCTTGAGCGGTGTCCCGCTCGCCGGGATCGTGACCTCGCCGATGCAGCGCTGCCAAGAGACGATCGAGCCACTGATGAACTTGCGCGGTGCGGGAACGCCGCCGCGCCCTGTGGCGCAGGTCGACGAGCGGCTGATCGAGGTCGACTACGGCACATGGACAGGGAGGGAGCTCCGCACCCTCGCAAAGGATCCGCTCTGGTCGGTTGTGCAACAGCAGCCATCAGCGATGACCTTCCCAAAGGGTGAGCGGCTGCAGTCGGCGGCGGCGCGCGGCATTGCGGCCGTCCACGAGTGGGATGCGACGTTCAAGAGCGACGCGGTCTGGCTCATCGCAAGCCATGGCGACATCATCAAGGCAATCGTTGCCGATGCAATTGGGACGCCGCTCGATCTCTTTCAGCGCATCTCCATCGATCCTGCATCGATCACCGTGATTCACTACGGCGCTGAGCGACCGCGCGTGCTGAGCCTGAACGAGGCGGCAACCGGTCCAGCAGGTCGACTCCTCCCAAAGAAGCGCTCACTCAGCCTCTTCGCGCGACTTCGCGGGAAGGAGTGATCTCGGTGGCACGTCGCATCCTCCGCTTCGACGCACCGGAGCGATTCATCGCTGGCACAACAGGAGAGCCAGGGGCTCGCGTCTTTCACCTGCAGGCGATCGGCAACGGGATTGCGGCCACGGTCATCGTTGAAAAATCGCAGGTTGCAGTGCTCGCCCGTCGCATCGCCGACATGCTGAACGATCTTGCAGAGGGTGGGTCGGTGGAGCTTCCCGTGCAGGCGACACGAATCACGCCGCGTCTTCCGCGACTCGCCGAGCCATTTGCAGCAGAGTTCCGCGTTGGCACGATCGCCCTCTCGTGGGACCCGCTTGCAGTACGCCTCACGCTCGAGTTCCGCGACGATATGAGCGATGAGGGGAGTGCGGACGCGCCGCCACCAATGAACGACGCCCCGGTCGGGCCCGACGTGCTCCGCGTCACCCTGAGCGTGGCTGCCGCACTCGAGTTTGCAGAGCAGTCGCTTGAACTTGCAGCCGCCGGTCGCCCGGTCTGCCCCCTCTGTGGCGATCCGATTGAATCGTCTGGGCACCGCTGCGCACGCAAGCCCGCCTACCTCAACTGACTCTCGCTACGGTGCTCCCCGCAACGCCGCACCCGGTCAGTCCCATCGAGGCACTCACGGAGATGCGCACCGCGAGCGACCTGCTGCCGATCGGCAGGATCGCAACCGCGAGCAATGCAAGTTTTCTCTGCGAACTCGTTGGCGCGCAGATTCCGTTGCAGGTGATCTACAAGCCGATCCGTGGCGAGGCGCCGCTCTGGGACTTCCCTACCGGCACACTCGCGGGGCGCGAAGTTGCCGCCTACATGCTCTCCGAAGCGCTCGGGCTCGCCGTTGTTCCGCCAACACTCTTGCGCGATGGCCCTGCCGATCTTGGCTGCGCCCAGCTCTGGATTGAGCACGAGGGGGTGCAACGGGCGATCGACCTCGTCAACGCCACCGACGAATCGCTCCGACCGATCGCCCTCTTCGATGCGATCGTGAACAATGGTGATCGCAAGGCAGGGCATCTCCTCCCACTCGCCGATGGCAGGGTTCTCGGTGTTGACCACGGCGTGACCTTTGCTGTTGAGCCGAAGCTGCGCACCGTTCTCTGGGGCTGGCGAAGCGAGGCGTTCACCGCGCATGAACGCGCGGTACTTGAACGCGGTGCGGCCCTCTTGGGCGATCAGCCAAGCGACGGCGGGGCAATCCTTGCTGCGCTTGGCGAACAGATCAGCGTTGACGAGATCGCAGCGACGCGTGCGCGCATCGATACGCTACGCGCTGCTGGATGTTTCCCCGAGCCGAGTGAGGATTGGCCGCCACTCCCCTGGCCGCTGGTCTAGGCCTACTCCGGCAGGAATCCTGCGTCGAGGATATCGGCGGCGGTCAGCGTCGCACTGACGGTCTGCCCCTTGAGCTCGCGCATGAAATTGATCGACTGCTCCCAGCCAATCTCATCAAGCGCTCCATAGCCCGCCCCATCCTGCACTGGACCACTCCAGATTTCGATCGTCGCCTGCATGATGCTCAGTGAACGCTCGCGCGCTGCCGCGTCTGCGATGAGTTCAGGAACGATGGCTCCCGCAGCGTTCACGCCGAGTGCAGGGTCTGCCGCGATCTGCCGCATTGCATCGAGTGTGACGGCGATGAATGCCCGAATCGCATCGCCCTTGCTCGCCAGCGTTGCCTTCGCCGAGATGAGCCCAGGGCCAGCAAATGGCGCGCTCGATGAGGCGAAGAAGACGTTGACATCGAGCCCTTCAGCTTCGGCCGTGACGAGGTCGTTGTTGGCATAGCCGGTCACCGCATCAACAGCACCACTGATGAGCGCCTGAGTCTGACCAAAATCTGGATAGAGCTTCAACTGCACCTCGCGAGGCTTCTCGCCAAGTGCGAGGCCAGCATCGGCCAAGATTCCGAGGAGGGTCAGGTAGCCAGAGCCGTACTGACCGGGGGTGCCGACGCTGTGTCCAGCAAGATCGGCCGGCGATGCAATGCCGCGGTCTGCGCGGGCGATCACCACGTTGGGCAAGGTTCCGTAGATCGTCGCGAGGTACTGAACCGGGATCCCTTGTGAGACCGCGGGGATCATGCTCGTCCCGTCGGCGAGGGCGAGGTCGAGCCCGCCGCTTCCAACCAGGCTAATCAGGTCGGGGTCGATCTGATTCTGCAACTCAACGTCGAGCCCAGCGGCCGCATATGCGCCGCTCTGTTGCGCCAAATAGAAGGGCGCAAATTGCACGCTCGGGATATAGCCGAGACCCACCTTGAGTGGCGTCCCCGCCGTGGGCGATGGCGAACCACCCGGCCCCATGCAGCCAACGAGAACGAGCGCCGTTGCGATCAACGCTCCGCGCAGTTTTTGTGAGTTCGACATGATGCTCCTCCCTCTCATTTAATGAGGCGTGATGATAGCCGCTCGGCAACAACAACGCTGCCGTATGCCGCCACGCCGAGCAGCGCAATCTGGATGAGCGCTGCAAAGAGGAGCGGCGTGTCGAAGAGTGAGCCGCGGGCAAGATTGACGAGGACGCCGAGGCCAGCACTCCCGCCCAGCCACTCGCCAACGATCGCGCCAACGACCGCGAGTGTCGCGGCAATCCGCGCGCCCACAAAGATTCCTGAGCGCGCAGCAGGGAGACGGAAGGTCACGAGCGTCTGCCAGCGCGTGCCGCCCATCGCACGTGAGAGCTCGAGCAACCCTCGGTCGGTATCGCGCACCGCAATGAGGGTGGCGATCGCCATCGGGAAGAGGGTGATCAGCGTGCAAATCGCAATCTTGGCCGCCGCGCCCGGGCCGAACCAGAGCACGAGGAGTGGCCCGAGGGCGAGGATGGGCGTTGATTGTGCTGCGACAAGATACGGACTCGCAATGCGACGTGCCGCGCCAGAGAGGCCGAGCAGCATGCCGAGGGCAAGACCTAGAGCGCCGCCGAGGAGGCCGCCGGCGAGAATCTCGCCCACGGTTGGCAGCAGGTGGCGCAGCATCGTGCCATCACTCCACGCCTGTGCGAACCGCAGCGCAACCACCGAAGGCGCCGGCAGGAGAAAGACTGGCGCACCAGAGAGGCGCACGGCAAGCTCCCAAACGAGGAGGAGCGCTGCGCCAAAGAGGAGTGGCGAGATGCGACCGCCGCTACGCATGGTGCGCCACCGATGCAGCGGTGCGAAGTGCGTCGTAGAGCTGGGCCTGTCGTGCCGCACCTGCAGGGCTCATCAGCACGGCACGGCGCTCACCTTGCGGCGTGCCGCGGAGGCCAGCCACCTCGAGAGAGATGCCGCCACCTGGGGCGAGGACGAGGACGCGATCGGCAACGAGGAGCGCCTCACCAATGTCGTGGGTCACGAAGAGGATCGCTGCGCCCCCCACCAGCTCGGGCAGCTGTTCATCGAAGCGGGTGCGCGTCAACGCATCGAGCGCAGCAAACGGCTCGTCGAGGAGTACGAGCGCAGGGTTGCGAACGAGTGCGCGCGCAAGTGCGACGCGCTGGCGCTCGCCACCAGAGAGATCCGCTGGGGCACGATCGGCGAGGTGCTCCGCCTGCATGCGCGCGAGTGCTGCAATCGCAGCAGTATGAGCGGCGCGCCGATCCTCGCCCGCAATTTCGAGGGGGAGTGAGACATTCCGCGCGACACTCCGCCAGGGCATGAGTCGCGCATCCTGGAAGGCGATGCCAACGTCGGGTCGCCCTGCCTGCGCAGGTGTCCCAGCAACATGCACATCCCCTTGATCTGGTCGGATGAGTCCAGCAGCAAGGCGCACGAGCGTTGTCTTCCCTGTCCCGTTTGCACCGAGAAGTGCGACGGATTCACCGCGAGTAATGCTCAGCGAGATGTTCGAGAGAACCGCACGAGTGCCAAATGCATGCGCGACATGCTCAATGGCGAGGGCAGTATTGCTATTCGATGCTCCACTCATCGCTGGCTACGAGGTGGCAGCCGGAGCAACTCGATCGCTATTCGCTTGTGCTGCCGCACGCGTTGGTCGCACGTAGAAGATCAGCCCGAGTACGAGATAGGTAGCCTGAGCGAGCAGGGTCAGGAGCTCTGGTGCTGCGCGGTAACCAAATACCGCTCGTGCAAACAGTCCGACCCCGGCGTCGTCCGGCAAATAGGCGCTCAGGTCATACACCGGATTCATAAGCGCGGGGAGCATGCCGATCTCGATGAGTTCATGGACTCCGTGTGCGAGGAGGCCTGCGGCAATAACGATCAGCGCTGAACCGGTCCATGTGAAGAAGCGCCCGAGATTAAGTCTGGCGCCGAGCCGGAAGATCGAAATGCCGATAGCGATGGCGAGCGCGAGGCCAACCACAGCACCCGCAAGAACTGCCGTCGCACCACCAGCCTGACCAACTGCAGCCGCTTGGCCGATGAGGAATATTGCCGTTTCGAGTCCTTCGCGAATAACGGCAGTGAAGGCAAGGAGCGCGATGCCTGTGACGGGGGCATTTGTAATCGCAGCATCAATCCCTTTGCGCAGTTCGCCGCCAAGTGTGGTCGCCTGGCGACGCATCCAGAAGAGCATCCAGGTGACAACGACTGCAGCGGCAAGGGTGGCAATCGCTTCAAAGAGCAGCTCTGCCGGCCCTGTGAGACCGCCAGCTGCGGCGTAGATGAGGATCGCCGCAATCAGCGAGAGGAAGACGGCGGCGGCGACGCCCACCCAGACGCTCACGAGTCGGTCGGCGCGGCCAATCTTGACGAGGTATCCGGCAAGGATGCCGATGATGAGGGCGGCCTCGACCCCTTCACGGAGTCCGGTGAGAAGCCCGCCAACGAACGGGGCGGCAGATCCTTCCACGCTCTCCTCCTGCGTTAGCGGGCGCACGCCCGATAGGTGCAGGATGGCAGAGGTTCTGCTGTTTCGTCAACCGCGCTTGACCCGTAAGTCAAGGCGACTTGTCGCTAACGATCGAGGACGAACACCGGCTGTAGCTCTGGATCAATCCCCAACTCTTTGATCGCCAGGGCGACATCGCGCGGGCTTCGATCGCCACTGCGCAGCAGCGCGACCATGGCCGCGGCAGCAATGTGCTTGGCGTCGACCGAGAAGAAGTCGCGCAGCGCCTCGCGCGTATCGCTCAAGCCGAAACCGTCTGTTCCGAGCACAACGTAGGGAACCTTAATCCACGGGGCGATGAGATCCGGCAGGGCGGTGACCCAGTCGCTCGCCGCAACGATCGGTGCACTGCTCGCGCCGAGCTGCTCTTGCAGCCACCCCTCTCGTGGTGCGCTCTCGGGGTGGCGACGATTCCAGCGTTCTACGACGAGCGCCTCGCGGCGCAACTCGGAGTACGAGGTTGCCGACCAGATCTCTGCACGCACGCCGAACCGCTCGCGCAAAAGGTCGCGCGCAGCCAGCACCTCGCCCATGATTGCGCCGGAGCCCAAGAGTCGAACGACAGGCCCGTCGCCCGGCTCCGCATCGGCGAAGCGATAGAGACCGCGGTGGATCCCCTCATCCACATGCGCGCCAGCTGGTCGCGCAGGCTGCACCTGATTCTCGTTATAGATCGTGATGTAGTAGAGGATGTCTTCCTTGCCGCCATGCATGCGATCCATGCCGCGACGGATCAGTGCCGCCATCTCGTAGGCGAAGCTCGGGTCGTACGCCGCAACATGCGGGTGGAGATGCGCGATCAGTTGCGAGTGGCCATCGTCGTGCTGTAGCCCCTCACCTGCGAGCGTGGTGCGACCGGCAGTTGCGCCGATCAAGAAGCCGCGACCGCGCGCATCGCCAACCTGCCAGACCTGATCGCCAACTCGCTGGAAGCCAAACATCGAGTAGAAGACATAGAACGGAATCGTCGGCGTGCCGTGCGATGCATACGCAGTGGCGGCCGCCTGGAATGAGCCCATCGCGCCCGCCTCCGTAATCCCCTCTTCAAGGAGTTGGCCATCTTGTGCTTCGCGATAGCTGAGAAGCAACTCGGAGTCGACCGGCTCGTAGCGCTGTCCGAATGGTGCGTAGATGCCGCCCTGCTTGAAGAGTGGGTCCATGCCGAAGGTGCGTGCCTCATCGGGCACGATCGGCACGACGAGCTTGCCGATTGCAGGGTCACGCATGAGGTTGCGCAGCAACTTTGCGAAGGCCATCGTCGTGCTCACCGGCACGCTACTTCCTGCGGCGAACTCGGCGTCGACTGCAGGCTCTGGTGCCGTCCACGTAACTGGGTGAACCACGCGCGACGGGAGCGGACCGCCCAGTGCCGCGCGGCGCTCTTGCAGGTAGGTAACCTCAGGGCTCTTCGGCCCAGGGTGGTAGTAGGGCGCCTCAGGCACCTTCGCATCGGGGATCGGCAGGCCGAGTCGATCACGGAAGGCGAAGAGCTCTTGCTCCGACAACTTCTTCGCCTGGTGCGTGACGTTCGTCGCCTCGACCGATGGCCCGAGCGACCAGCCCTTGACCGTCTTCGCGAGGATCACTGTCGGCGCACCCTTGTGTGCAACGGCTGCCGCATACGCGGCGTAGATCTTCCGGTAGTCGTGCCCGCCGCGGCGCAATCGCACGAGATCATCATCGGTGAGGTGTGCGACAAGCTGCTGCAGATCGGGCTCAGGTCCAAAGAAGTGCTCGCGAATGTAGGCACCGCCCGCGACGATGTATTTCTGGAACTCTCCGTCAACGGTTGTATCCATCTTCCGAACAAGGTGGCCAGCGGCGTCCTTGGCGAGAAGGTCGTCCCACTCGCGACTCCAGATCACCTTGATCACATTCCAGCCGGCTCCACGGAAGAGGCCTTCGAGCTCTTGGATGATCTTGCCGTTGCCGCGCACCGGTCCGTCGAGGCGCTGCAGGTTGCAGTTAACGACCCAGGTGAGATTGTCGAGACCTTCGCGCGCCGCGACGGTGAGTGCGCCGGCAGACTCGGGCTCGTCCATCTCGCCGTCACCGAGGAAGGCCCAGACGCGGCTCCCCGATGTGCTTGCGAGGCCGCGGTTCTCTAGATACCGGTTGTAGCGCGCCTGATAGATCGAGCCGATGCCACCGAGTCCCATGGAGACCGAAGGGAACTCCCAGAAATCTGGCATGAGTCGCGCATGCGGATACGACGAGAGTCCGCCTGGTCCCGCCGTCTCTTGGCGATAACGATCGAGCTGTGGCGCAGCGAGACGGCCCTCGAGATACGCACGGGCATAAATTCCGGGTGCGCCGTGCCCTTGATAGAAGATCTGATCACCAGCACCGCCAACCTTGCCGCGGAAGAAGTGGTTGTAGCCAACCTCATAGAGACTCGCGGCGCTCGCATACGTTGCAAGGTGTCCACCGATTCCAGGGAGGCGCTTGTTCGCGCGGAGCACCATCGCAGCGGCGTTCCAGCGAATGATGTGGCGGATCCGTGTCTCCATCGCCTCGTCGCCTGGGAAGGGTGGCTCGTCGCTCGTCTTGATCGTGTTGATGTAAGGGGTGGTCGCAAGGGTTGGGAGGTCGACGCCGAGGTCGCGGGCGCGCGCCATCAGGCGCATCATCAGGAGGCGGGCTCGCTCTGGGCCGTGAGCGGTAACGGAGCGCTCCAACTCCGCAATCAGCCGTGCCGTGTCGGCTGGATCGGCGTCGGGGATCTGCTCGAGGAAGTCAAAGGTTTGCACGATGCCCCAAGCCTAGCGCGCCGTGCGACGATATGGGGGTGAGCACGACTGGCCGGGCACTCCTGATCGTCGACCTGCAGCACGACTTCGGCGACCCTGCAGGGAGCCTCTACGTCCAGGGCGCTGCGGGGGTCCTTGATGCCGTCCTCGCCCTCATCCACCGAGCACGAGCGGCGGGTGACCTTGTCGCCTGGTCGCAAGACTGGCACCCGAGTGAGACCCCGCACTTTGTCACGCAGGGTGGCGTCTGGCCGGTGCACTGCGTGGCGGGCACGCCTGGCGCCGAGCTCCTGCCAGCTGCCGAAGGTGCACGCCACCCAGACGACATCCTCATCCGCAAGGGGGTTGCTGGCGAAGATGGGTACAGCGCGTTCTCGGTTCGCGACCCCCGCACCGGTGAGGTGCGCGCCACCGGTCTCGCTGAAACGCTCAAGGCACGCGGGGTCAACACCGTGACAATCTGCGGCCTTGCAACCGACTGGTGTGTGAAGGCGAGCGCGCTCGACGCGCTGGCGGCAGGATTTAGTGTCGAACTGCCAACGAGTGCGTCCGCTGGCGTCGAGCTGCAACCAGGTGATACCGCGGCAGCACGCGCTGAGATCGCCGCGGCAGGCGGCGTGCTGTGTTAGTTGTTGGACTTGCGGTCGCTGCACTTCTCGGCGCGTTCGCCGTGGAGCGACTACTCGCGCGTGGCATTGCTGCAGGAAGGCTGGTGCGACCGGAGTTGCACATGTCGATTGAAATTGCGCAGCCACTTGACGCAGTCTGGGCATACGCATCAAACATTGAGCGGCAGCCAGAGTGGATGCACGAGATGAAGCGTGTTGAAATGCTCACTCCCCCGCCCGTCGCACCGGGCTCTCGCGGCCGTGCGACCGTGCGCATCTTTGGTATCTCCACCACTGATGACGTGGTCATCACCCGATTTGAACCACCGCGCACGTTTGCGATCCGCCACGAGGGGCGATTCGTTGGCGAGGGTCTACTAGAGTTTTCGACTCTTGGACCGACACGGACCCGCATCGACTGGATGGAGTACCTTCGCCCGCCACTCCTGCCGAACCTCGGTGGATATATTCAGCGCCCGATCCTGCGATCAATCTTTCGTGCAGACCTGGCGAACCTCAAGGAGATTCTCGAAGGCTAGGTCAGCCGTCGCAGCTTACGAGGAGCGGGATCGGCGTTGCTCCGAAGGCCTTTAAAAGACGATCCACGGTCATCGTCGCCCCTGGCTCAATCCGCGGAGTTGTGACGAGCTCTTGGATGCCGGCGCTGCCGATCTTTGTCGTGGTGACGCTGCATGTTGCCGAACCGGCCCCCGTGCCCGTGTTCACCACCGTGACCGCAACAGTGAGGCCACCTGGCGCAGAGATTGGCGCGGAGATACTCCCCGTGAACGGGCCGATCCCCTTTGACGATGCGCCGGCGAGGGCCGCGAGCAGGAGCACTGCCATGCCGATGCCGAGGAAGACGGTGCCATGCGTCTGGCTTGCAGCTGGTTGCGCCAGGCCGAGTGGGTTGCAGCGCTCGCAGAGCGCCGTTTCAAGTGAGACAGGGGCTCCACAGCGCACACAGGGTTGAAGTTGCTGCCTGGCCTCGTTCGCTGGCGTCGTGTTCATCGCACCATCATCGCAGATGCTCCATAAGTGCGGCGAAGTCGGTGAGATCTGTTCGGGATCGCAGTGTGACGATTGCGGCATCTGCACCTCGCTCGCGTAGGTTGGCGAGATAGCCCGCGGGGTCGAGCCCAAACGGTGATGCGGCGAGCGACTCGCTGCGCTTCAACTCCTGCAGCGCATAGCAGTGTGGAGTGCGGCGCTGCACCTGAGCGGCACACGCGCGCACGGCGGCAACACCTGCATCAAACGTTGCCACTGGTGCAACCCAGGCATCGGCGCTGCGCGCTGCGAGCGCGATGCTTGCTGGATGGTCGCCAGCAACGAGTATCGGCACTGGCGGATTCGGTCGCGGCGAGGCGTCGCCCTCGAGCATCGAGCGGCAGACGGCGACCGTGTCGGCGAGGATCGCAATGCGTGCATCGACAGGGCCGAAGGGGATCTTGAGCGCTGCATGTTCGGCCGCATCGCCACCAGCACCAAGGCCGAGCATGAAGCGGCCGGGTGCGATGGTGGCGATGGTGGCGACAGATTTTGCAACGAGTGCGGGGTGGCGCTTCGTGACATCGAGCACGAGCGTCCCAACGTTCAGTGTTGGATACGTTGCGAGCGCAGCGGCGGCGAGCGTTAACGCCTCAAGCACGGGGGTTGCCGGGTCGCCACGACCGAGCAGGTGATCCCAGACCCAGACACGCTCAATCGGCAGCTCGGCAAGCGTGCCAGCAAGCACGAGCCAGTCAGGCGCCGTGAGCCCAACGCTGCCCAGCGCAACGCTGACCGGGAGATGGCGACGTTCGGTCACCGCATGCGCCCCGCTGATTAACGTGCGCCGAGGGTCGCCGCTGCCTTCAGTGATGCACCGATCGTGCGGTCGATGCGCGCGATCAATTCATCTTCTGGCAGGCGATACCATGCCTCGCTTCCGCCCTTCCGCGCCTCAGCCACCTCTTTTGGATCGCGGATCGTGTCTGAAACGGTGAGGATCGTTCCTGCGCGAACGCTGCGCCCCTTGGCACGCTCACGCATCGCCAAGAGGAAGATCGCGGCCGACTCCATCTCGACACCGAGGTAGCCGCGTCGCCCCCAGCGTGCAGTCCCTTCTGGTGCTGGGTCGTAGAAGACATCAGAGGTCACGATCGGTCCAACGTGTGTCGTGAGCCCCTCTGCCTTCGCCGCAGCAACGAGCACATTCGTGACATCGAGGTCAGCGGTTGGCGCGGTTGGCTCATTGAATCCGAAGATGGGTCCAATGCCGCTACTTGCAACTGCAGCAGATGCGACGAGCACATCGCCCGTCTGCAAGTCGAGGAAGCCGCCGCAGGTACCGATGCGCAGGAATGTCTCCACGCCAAGATTCAGGAGCTCCTCCATTACGATGCTCGTGGTCGGTGTCCCCATCCCCGTGGTCTGGACGCTCACTGGCACGCCGTTGACGGTGCCGGTGTAGCCGAGGAGGCCGCGGTGCTCGTTGACGAGGCGTGCCTTCTCAATGCCGCCATCAAATCGTGCCGCAATGCGCTTCGCACGATTCGGGTCGCCTGGGAGGAGAACAACTGGGGCGTAGTCCCCGCTCTCAGCGTGCAAGTGGATCTGGGCCATGGCTACCTCCGCACAACTACTGGACCTCCCAAGGACGGGAGGCTCCGTTCCGTGTAGCGTACGCCTCATGAGCGTAAAAGGGATCCACGACCCCGCGGTTCGCGCCTTCCTGGAGAAGGCGCGCTTCGCGACGATCGCAACCGTCGACGCTGACGGGGCCCCCTTCTCGGCCGTCGTCTGGTATGCCCTCGAAGCCGACCACCTGGTAGTCAATAGTGCCGACGGGCGCCGCTGGCCGAGCAACCTCCGCCGAGACCCGCGGGCATCACTGATGGTGGAAGACGGATACAACTATGTACAGATCCTCGGACGCGTCCGAATTGACGACGACCAGGAGCGTGCACAAGCGCAGATGGCGGCGATGGCGGCACGCTATCTCTCGAATGCCGCAGTCTTAGAGAAGTCACTCGCAGAGTTCCGCACGCAACACCGAGTCCTCATCGAGCTCCACCCACATGCAATCTTTTCTGGTGGGTCGGCAGCGATCAAGCGCGCCTCGGCGGAGTCCTAATGTCAAACGGTGCCGCAAAGATCGGCTACGCCGCGATGCTCGAGCAGTTCGGGCCGCGCGAGGTGACCGAGTACTCCGTAGCGGCAGAGAAGGCGGGGTTCAGTGGCGTGATGGCCGCCGACCACTTCCAGCCCTGGGTTCCGGAGCAAGGATCTGCACCATTCGTCTGGAACGTCATGACCCTCATCGCCGAGCAGACAAAGGGTGACATTGGTCCAGGCGTCACCTGTCCTGGGTGGCGCATGCACCCTGCAACCGTTGCGCAGGCGTCGGCAACACTCGCGGCGATGTATCCGAATCGCCACTGGCTTGGCCTCGGATCTGGCGAGGCGCTGAATGAGCACGTGGTGGGCGGCTACTGGCCAGAGGTTGGCGAGCGCATCGCGCGCATGTTTGAAGCGATCGAGATCATCCGCAAACTCTTCACCGGAAAAGAGGTGAAGCATGCCGGTCGTTGGTACCAGCTCGAGAGCACGCGGCTCTGGACGCTCCCCGACGCACCACCGCCAATCTACGTTGCAACGGCCGGGCCGATCACGGCGCGGAAGACGGGCGAGCTGTGTGATGGGATCATCACGGTTGGCGCCGCCGACGAGAAGATCCAGACCGTATTTGAGAAGTTTGCCGAGGGTGCACGGAGCGCCGGCAAGGATCCCGCAACGATGCCGAAGATCCTCCAACTCCACCTTTCGTGGGCGCCAACCGACGAGGAGGCGCTGGCCAACGCACTGCGCGAGTGGCCAAACGGCGGAATGAAGTTCCCAAAGCAGGACATCCGCAACCCGGCCGACTTCCAGCAGATGGCGAAGCTGGTTCGACCCGAGGACTTTGCAGGCCGCATGCTCATCAGTAGCGACCTTGAGGCGCACCGCGTCGCGATTCAGCGCTACCTCAACATGGGCTTCGACAAGATCTACCTGCACAATGTCGGACGGAATCAGGCGGAGTGGGCCGCTGCATTCGGGCGCGAGGTGCTCCCCGCCCTCACCGCGTGAGCCCGCGCGTCGCCCTCCTCGCTGGAGGCGTTGGTGGAGCGAAGCTCGCCGATGGACTTCGCCGAGCACTGCCAGCGGGCGATCTCTCCGTGATCGCCAATGTGGGCGATGACTTCGAACTTCATGGACTCACGATCTGTCCAGATCACGACACGCTCCTCTACACGCTTGCCGGGCTCGGCGACCGCGAGCGCGGCTGGGGCCTTGCAGGGGAGAGCTGGAATGCACTCGAACAGTTCGCCACGATTGGCGCCCCAGCATGGTTCCGCCTTGGTGATCGCGATCTTGCACTCCACGTCCACCGCACGGCACAACTGCGGAGTGGTGGACGTCTCACCGAGGTGAATCAGGCACTCCAGCGCTCGCTCGGCCTCCACGAAGCACCGATCCTCATGGCGAGCGACCAGCCGGTGCGCACGCAGTTGCGCACTGCCGATGGGTGGATGGAGTTTCAGCCCTGGTTTGTTGGCGCGCAGGCGAAGCCAGAGGTGAGCGAGGTCACGTTCTCTGGTGCAGCCGATGCACACGCAACGCCAGAGGTGCTGGCCGCACTCGCAGCCGCTGAGCGCATCTACATCGCGCCGTCGAATCCGCTCGTCTCCATCGCACCGATCCTGGCGATCGCCGAGATCCGCAGCGCAATCACCGCTGCGCGTGCGCGCGGGGTTCAAGTTATCGGCGTCTCGCCCATTGTTGCTGGAGCAGCGTTGAAAGGCCCTGCCGATCGCATGCTTGCGGCAGCCGGCCTCCCCGTCTCCCCCGCTGGCGTTGCGGCACACCTGAGTGGGCTCATGGATGCGCTCCTCGTTGAGGCCGTCGATCTGACGCCTGCGCTGATTGCCGAAGCGGCGCCGCACGTAGCAACGCTGATCCCGGGCTCGATCGTCATGCGCAACGACGACGACCGCCTCCGCCTTGCGCGCGAGCTGCTCGCGCTGTGATCATTGCCGTCGTTCCATTTCGGAGCGTTGAGACATCGAAAGAGCGAATGGCGCCGGCCCTCGACCCAGCGGCGCGGAGTGAACTCGCAGCGCGCCTCCTTGAGCGAACGCTCCTCGCCCTGTCGAGCGCACCGAGTGTGGCTCGAACGATCCTCGTCTCGCCCGACCCGCTCGCACGGGCACTTGCTCGTGGCTACGGCGCCGAAGCCCTTGATGACGATGGGGTGCCGCTGAACGCCGCGATCGAGCAGGGGCTCCGCGCCGCTGAGGCCGCTGGCGCACGCGCTGCAGTTGTTATCCCCGTCGACCTTGCGGCGATTGATGGCACGGCGATTGAGGCGCTGATCGCGGAGTGGCGCAGCGGGAGCACTGCGACGCAGCCAGGGATCCTCGCTGCCTCTGATGGCGGGACAGCAGCACTCGTCCTTCCGCTACCAACAGCACTCGTGCCGCACTTTGGACCTGCAAGTGCGACGGCGCACGAGGCTGAATGTGTGCGCATCGGTACGCCCGCCCGTAAACTCCACTCGCCCCTTGCGGACGACATCGACACGATTGAGGATCTCGCGAGTGCCGTGCGCCAGCATCCGCCAGTTAGCCGCGCAGGGATCATGGCAATCGCCATCGACGGGCTCGGCGAGATCAACGCTGGCGACGATCTACCGCTGCTCATTGCAACATGCATCGCGCGAGCAACCGAGCGGCACGAGATTGGACCGCTCAGGCCAGACGATGTGATCGCGGTAACCCAGAAGATCGTCTCGAAGGCCGAGGGCGCCGTTGTTGACCTTGCCACGGTTGAGCCACGCGAAGAGGCACGAGTCTATGCCGAGCGGTGGAAGCGTGACCCCCGACAGGTTGAGGTTGTGCTGCGCGAGGCGGTGCGCGTCGTGCGCATGGATCGGGGCGTCATCATCACCGAAACAGCGCACGGATTTGTCTTGGCGAACTCTGGCGTTGACGCGAGCAATGTTGGTCCGCGCAGTGGCGAGATCGTCACCCTGCTCCCCCGCGACCCAGACGCCTCAGCGCAACGGATTCGCCAGGCGATTGGTGCAGCGACGGGGGTGACGCCGGGGGTGATCATCACCGATTCATTCGGTCGACCATGGCGGCTCGGCATTACCGATGTCGCAATTGGCGTCGCCGGGATCGACCCGCTCGAAGACCTTCGCGGCACGCCTGATGCCGATGGGCGGGTCATGGCGGCAACCGTTCGCGCCGTTGCCGATCAGATCGCCGCCACAGCAGAGCTCGCCCTCGGCAAGACCGCCCGCCGCCCACTCGCGCTCGTGCGTGGCGCAGGAGCCCACATCGCCGAGCACGGCAGCATCCGTGACAGCCTGATGCCGAGCGACTGGGACCTGTTTCGCTGAGAGATCTGCGTGCAGGCGTAGAATCACTACACAGGTGGAGGTTTCATGACAGAGAAGGGCTTCTCGATCGACTTTGGCGCAGCGCCAACGGGAGCGACTGCAGCCGAGCCCGTCAAGGGCGGTCCTGCCACGCATAGCGCCCTGGTCATCCTCGGCTCGGGACCCGCCGGCCTCACCGCAGCAATTTACGCAGCGCGTGCAGAACTTGCTCCAACCGTCATTGGCGGCTACGCGCCTGGCGGGCAACTCATGCTCACGAGCGAGGTCGAAAACTTCCCTGGTTTCCCCGAAGGGATCCAGGGGCCAGATCTCATGACAAAGATGCGCGCGCAAGCCGAACGCTTCGGTGCGGTGATGGTGGATCAAGATGTTGAGCGAGTCGATCTAACCGCACGACCCTTCCGTGTCTGGAGCGCCGGACGTGAGTTCACGGCGGATGCGCTGATCGTCGCAACAGGTGCCTCTGCAATCTGGCTCGGACTCGAATCCGAAACGCGCCTCCGCGGTCGCGGCGTGAGCTCGTGCGCAACGTGCGACGGATTCTTCTTCAAGGGGCAGGAGGTTGCCGTCATCGGCGGTGGTGACACTGCACTCGAAGAGGCGCTCTTCCTCACGCGCTTTGCCACCACCGTTCATCTCGTGCACCGCCGCGACACCTTCCGCGCGAGCAAGATCATGGTTGCGCGTGCCGAGGCACATCCGAAGATCACGATCCATCGGAATCGCGAGGTTGTCGAGGTTCTTGGGGAGAAGGCGACCGAGGCTCTCGTCCTCCGTGACACGAGTCCATCTGGTTCGCAGGCAACCGAGCGCCTCGCTGTAGGGGGCCTCTTCGTCGCAATCGGACACCGCCCTAACACCGCGCTGCTGGGAGGCGCACTCCCGGTCGATGAGGCTGGCTACCTCCGCCTCGAGTCGGGCACTAGTGCGTCGGCGATCGAGGGGGTGTTTGTCGCAGGTGACGTGCACGACCATCGCTATCGCCAGGCGGTTACCGCCGCGGGCGACGGCTGCCGAGCAGCGCTCGATGCAGAGCGCTGGCTTTCAGAGCAGGCGAGCGCATAGGACGCGCTGCGCGAGGCGCACCAGGTTCCCTGTTTACCTCCTGATTGCATTTGGCGAGCGCCCGTAACGGGCGAACACCCTAAACTCTGAACGTGAGCGTTACCTCTCCCGCCCCTGCTGCGTTACGAATACTCCGAGCCGAACAACGCCTTGAGGTCGACTGGGCCGATGGGCATGCCAGCACGTACGAGGCCACTGCGCTCCGCTGGCTCTGCCCATGCGCCTACTGCCGTGGTGAGGCGGGCATGCCTGGGTGGCTCGACGCTAATCCGAGCCTCACCCCACAGCAGACCACCCTCGAGGGTGGCGGGATGATCGGTAACTACGCCGTCTGCCTCTTCTGGGGCGATGGACACCGCACCGGCTACTACACCTGGCCCCTGCTTCGATCAAACTGCCCGTGCCCTCTATGCCTCGCGACCCCACGGTGAGCGAGAGGCGCACGAACATCAGTCGCGAGCTCTCGATGCTTGCATTCAACGCGCGCGTGTTGCATGAAGCGAGTGATGAGCGCAATGCCCTACTTGAGCGCTTCCGCTTCCTCGGCATCGTTGCATCAAACCTCGATGAGTTCTTCGCCATTCGCGTGTCGAGCATCCGTGAGCAGGATGCGGCAGGGATTCGCACACACGGACAGGACGGCATGACACCACAGGAGCTGCTCCGAGAGATCCGCCATGCGACAGACCTGCTCACAGCTGCACAGCAGGCTACGTGGAAATCATTAAAGAAGGAGCTTGCTGATGCGGGTCACCATATCGTGCACTGGAAGCACCTTGACCCATCAGAGGAGAAAATCCTCTCCGAGCGATTTGTCCGTGAGGTGCTCCCGGTCCTCACACCGCTCGCGGTTGACCCGACGCACCCGTTCCCCTTCATCAGCAGCCTCGGCCTCTCTCTGGCAGTTCGCCTGCATGACCATGAGAGCAAGAAGGAGCACTTCGCTCGTGTCAAGATCCCAGGGATCTTGGATCGCCTCTTCGACATCGGTGGGGGGCGCTCGATCCTCGCCGAGGAACTTATTGCTGCAAATGCGGCGCAGTTATTCGTTGGGCACGAGATCCTCGATGTTCATGCCTTTCGGGTAACGCGTGATGCTGACATCGACATCCAGGAGGGTGAGGCAGACGACCTCCTTGCAACGATGGAGGAGGAGCTGAAGCAACGACGATTCGGCCGCGTGGTGCGGCTAGAGCTTGAGGAGGGGGCGCCGATCGCCATTCGTGAGGCCCTCTTAAACGGACTCGAAGTTGAGGATGATGCGCTTCAAGAGATCAACGGGGTGCTCGACCTGACGGTCGCGAGTGAGGTGGCACGCCTGCCGCTCGCAGAGTTACGCGCACCGGTGTGGCATGGGGTGACGCCCACCGCGCTTGCCACTGCAGAACGTGCCAGCGACGGAGAGAGCGACCTCTTTGGCGTCATGCGTAGCGGCGACCTTCTGGCGTATCACCCGTACGAGAACTTTGAGTCGACCGTGGAGCGGCTCTTCATCCAAGCGGCGAGCGATCCCGATGTCCTCTCGATCCGTTCAACGCTCTACCGCACCGGCCTGAACTCCACGATCCCCGAACACCTGATCCGCGCCGCCCAGAACGGAAAAGAGGTGCTCGTCCTCGTGGAGCTGAAGGCGCGCTTCGACGAGGCGGCAAATATCCACTGGGCGAAGCGGCTCGAAGATGCAGGGGCGCATGTGATCTACGGCATGATGGGCCTCAAAACGCACTGCAAGGCAACGCTCATTGCGCGACGCGAGGCGGGCGTGATTCGACGGTATGCGCATCTCGGTACTGGCAACTACAACGCTGCTACCGCGCGCGCCTACACCGACCTTGGCCTCTTTACGGCCGATGAGGTGATCGTCGCTGACGTTGGCAACCTCTTCAACTACCTCACCGGACTCGCCAAGACGCCTGAGTATCGGGCACTGCTTGTTGCGCCGGTCAATCTCCGCACCTCACTTGACGCACATATTGCGAAGGCGGCAGAGGTCGCACGGCGTGGCGGCAGGGCAACAATCTTCATCAAGGTCAACGCCTTGGTGGACCGGAAGATCATCGCGAGCATCGATGAGGCTGCGGCGGCAGGCGTAGAGATCGACCTCGTCGTGCGTGGGATGTGCGGGCTCCTACCTGATGCGGCGCGACACGAAGGACGGCTACGCATCCGCTCAATCGTTGGTGAGTTTCTGGAACACAGTCGCCTCTTCTGCTTCGATATCGACGGTACCGAGGAGTGGTTTGCCGGTAGTGCCGACCTGATGGAGCGCAACCTTGATCGCCGTGTCGAGGTGCTCTTTCCGCTCCTTGCGCCAGCCTCTACGGCACGCGTGCAACGAATCCGCGATGCACTGCTCGACGATGTGCGCAACGCGTGGCAGCTAGCGCCCGACGGGGCATGGAGCCCTGTCGGAACTGGCGCGAGCGGTGAGACCTCCGCGTTTGCCACGCTCAAGGGAGAGGCGCGCGAGGCCTCCTGACGTGCCGATAGAACGAGAGCTCAAACTCCTCTCTACAGCAGCAGGAGCCCCGCAACTGCCGTCAGGGTGGACGCTTGGGTCTGGCGCACTGCACCAGTTACGCGACACCTACCTTGAGGCCGACGGCGCACTGGCGCGCGCCAGCCTCGCCCTTCGTCGCCGCGAGGGGGATCCGCACGGGGTGCTCTATACGCTCAAGGGTGAACCGGAGAAGACTGGCACTGCGCTCACCCAGCGCACGGAGATTGAGGTGGGCGAACAGACGCCTGGCGAGATTCCACTGGCCATCGTTGACGCCCTTCGTGCTGGTGGCCTCTCCATGAACGTGCCGCTCACAGCGCTCCGCCCTGATGTTGTCATCGAGCAGGTGCGTAACGCCTGGCCACTGCAGCATGGGGGTGACGCGGTAGCAACGCTCAGTGTCGATGAGGTCAGCGCCACCTACGCAGCACAGCAGGTTGCATGGGTCGAGATGGAGATTGAGTTTTCCACCAGCCTCTCCGCTGTGGAGGTAGAACTTCTCTCAACCGAACTCCAGGACTGGTTTATGAAGCAGCCTGGATACACACTCGGTGGGGAGTCGAAAGAGCGACGTGCGCGGCGCATCGTCAACGAGCGGCTAGGTCGCTAGGCGCCGGCGAGTCGACTCTCCCCAACCAGCTCGGTCAGCTGGCCTCGCCACGAACTGCCGCGCCGCGCCGAAGCGATGATCAACCCTTCGCGAATCCCGCCGTGATCGACCACCAGTTCGTCTGCACCCGTCTGGTGGAGAAGCGCTTCAATGATGGCGATCCCTGCTGGCAGGAGTCGTGCTCGCCGCGGTGAGATCCCATGCTGCTCCGCGATCTCCTTTGCCGGATTGCGCGCCAGCTGCTCGCCCATCGCCGCGAGGTCCTCGCGCAAGATCTCGCGCGTCAGCATCGTTGAGGGAACAAGTTTCAAGAGGCGCGTTGCGATGCCACCAACCAGTACGAGTCGACCGCGTGGCTGGCGCGGAATATCAACGAGCGCAACTTGAGCGGCGCGCCGTAGCTCGTGCCAGTCGCGCGGTCGCGGCGGATCGGCATAGTCGATCCGCGCAAGGAGTCGTGCCGAGCCGATTGACACGCCAAAGGTGCGCGAGTCTTGATCGGGATGGAGCAGGACGACCTCGGTAGATCCACCGCCAATATCGGCAACAATCAAACGCCGAGAGTGATCATGGCCATGCAGTAGTCCGAGCACCGTGAGGAGTCCCTCCTCTTCGTGGGAGAGCACGCTAGGCGTCTGGCCAGATGCATCAGCGATCGCGCGCAGTGCTTCTTTTCTATCGCTGGCGCGGCGCAATGGTTCGGTCGCTACGACGCTGAGCTGCGTCGCCCCTAGCCGCTGAGCTCGGTCTGCAAAGCCGCGAATGGCTGCACCAACCTCGCGAGCGGCCCGTGATCCGATCTCACCATGCCGCTCAACAAGGCGCCCAAGCTCAGAGGGGAGTGACTCATCGAGGATCGTCTCCTGGCGCACGCCGTCGGAGACGGCGACGAGCAGGTGGATAGAGTTCGATCCGATATCGGCTACAGCGAAGACGCCAGCACGAGTTGCTGCGGCAATCTGGCCCCTACCTCGTGCTCCACGCTTCACCATGCCGCCAATCCTAGCCCGCCTGCAGTGCCGGCCGCCCGAGCCCCCGCGTAGGGTAGAATGCGCAGGCGCTCGCAGACGCGAGCCTTGGGAGGTTTATGGGCGAAGCAACAGTGCGACTCCTCTTCATCCGCCATGGTGACGCCGGCGATCCCGGCGAGTGGATCGGCCCCGATGTGGAGCGCCCGCTGACCGACCGCGGTGTCAAACAGGTCTCTCGGCTTGCCGCAGGGCTCCTTGCCGCCCGCACGAAGATCGATGCGGTGCGCACATCGCCAGCCCGCCGCTGCGGTGAAACGGCCGCGATCATTGCCGCTGCGCTCGACATCGTTCCGAGCGCTGACGCACTCCTCGCCGAAGGACTCGAGCTGAACGACCTGACGAAGCTCGTCCCCAAGCGCGCAGGCTGCGTGGCACTTGTGGGGCACGAGCCACATCTCGTCGCAGTCGCGCGCGAGCTTACTGGGATTGCGCACCTCACCCTTCCGAAGGGGAGCATGCTCCGCGTCGACGCTCCGCGTCCATTCGCGCCAGGGAGTGGCGAACTTATCTGGCTGGCACCTCCATCACTCTTCCGCGCGCCGAAAGAGGAGCGTTAACGACTCGAGAGCATCATCGAGAGGCCCGCGCCCTCGCCGCACACGGCGTAAAGGTTCTCACTCCCAAGTCTCGCCACATCACTCTCCGCACGCACCGTCCACGCTGCAACGCGGATCTTGTGGAGCGCAGCCTCGTGGAAGAGCTGCCGACTGAGAAGTGGGAGTGCCACCGCAACACCCTGACAGTTTGCTGCACGCGCAGCTGCAAGCGGGTCCCCCTCCTCGACGTTCAGCCAACGCTCCCAGGAAGGGGCGTCTGCCTCCACCTGCCGCAGGTGCGCGAGATCGAACGACGAGACCACCATCCGCTCGCCCGCAGCGCCTCGCGCCTGGCGAATCTGTTCGATAAGGAGCGGTGTTGGTGGAACCTTCAACTCGATATCGAGGAAGAGTGGTGGCGGAAGGAGCTGAAGGATCACCGCAAGGCGCGGAACTCCAAGGGTGGTGAGCTCATCTGCATCGAGATCGGCCACCGCTCGGGGGTCGCCATGGGTGCGCGCAAGCGACGCGTCGTGGATGACGACCGGCTCGCCATCGCGTGCGATGCGAACATCGAATTCCACCCCGTCGAGCGGGGCGCGGAGCAGCGCCGCAAACGCCTCGTAGCTGTTCTCCTTTGGAGCATCGATCGCGGAGCCGTGCAGGCCTCGATGCGCGAGGATGAGTGGCCTGGCGGCCACGTTCACGGCCGCTGCGGCTCGCCGGCGAGATGCGCTGGGAAGCCGCGATCCGTAAGAGCCCGCTCAATCTCGTCGCGTGCGGCGCGCTTTGCTGCTGCGATCTTTGCTGGGAGTTCTTCAATGGCGACGACGGTACGCTCGCCAGTCGCTCGATAGGTCAGCTCTGCGCCACCAGCATCGAGTGAGCGCGGTGAGATCGTAATCGTCCATGGGGCGCCGAGGAGTTCGGCATCGGCAAACTTCACGCCTGGTGTCTCGCTGCGATCATCGATGAGGAGCTCAAGCCCTGCGGCTGCGGCGGCACGCTCAAGGAGATCCGCCTGTGCATCAACACGCGAATCTTTCGCTGCAGATAGCAGTGCAACCTGTGCGTCGAATGGGGCGACCTCACTCGGCCAGGCGAGCCCCTTCTCGTCGTGGTGGGCTTCGGCGACACATGCAACCGCACGGCCCACGCCGATGCCGTACGAGCCCATGATGATCGGGTGCGTTGCCCCGTCCTCATCGGCATAGACGGCGCCGAGCGCCGCCGTGTAGCGCGTGCCGAGCTTGAAGATATTGCCAACCTCGATCCCGTTCTCGAGTCGAAGCGGCTTGCCGCATGCAAGGCACGGATCACCGGCTCGCGCCGAGGCGATGTCGACAATGTGATCGGGGGTGAAGTCGCGCGGAATATTGACGTTCTTCAGGTGGTAGCCATGCTTGTTGGCCCCCGCGACGAGGTTTGGTGAGGCAGCGACGAGCGTGTCAACGACGACGGTTGCGCCCTTCGCGCCGATCGGCGAGGCGTACCCGGGCTCCATGCCCGCAGCACGAATCTCCTCCTCGCGGGCAGGGCGAAGGTCGCGTGCCCCGAGCGCATTCGTGAGCTTCGTCTCTTCGACATCATCATCGCCGCGCACGATCGCAACAATAAGTCGGGCATCGCGATCGGCAAAGAAGACGGCCTTGGCGGTGCGCTCTCGACCGACACCGAGTTGCGCGGCAAGCGCCTCGATCGTTGGGGCGTTCGGTGTCGCCACCTCCTCGATCGGTTGCGCCGCCTCTGCTGCCGGTGTCGGACGCTGAACGATTGCAACCTGGCGATTCGCAGCGGCGCCGCACGCATCACAGATGACGAGCGTGTCTTCGCCATGCGGGCTCGGAGCCATGAACTCATGTGCCAGCGAGCCGCCCATCATTCCCACATCGCTTGCAACGGCAAGCGCCCGCAGGCCGAGGCGGGCGAAGATCCGCGTATAGGCGTGGTAGTAGAGGTTGTACGAGCGCTCGAGGCCAGCCTCGTCACGATCTGCCGAGTAGGCATCCTTCATCGTGAACTCCCGCACGCGGATGAGGCCACCACGCGCTCGGGGCTCGTCGCGCCACTTCGTCTGGAAGTGATACACCTGCTGGGGGAGCTGGCGCCACGAGCTGATCAACTTGCGTAGCAGGTCGGTGACCACCTCTTCGTGGGTCATGGCGAGGACCATCTCACGTCCGCCGCGATCCTTGAAGCGCCCCATCTCTGGGCCAATCTGATCGTAGCGACCCGTCTCGCGCCAGAGGTCGGCCGGATGCACCACTGGCATGAGCATCTCTTGCCCGCCAATGGCGTTCATCTCTTCGCGAATCACCTGCGTCACGCGCATATTGACGCGCATGCCAAGTGGCAAGAGTGAATAGATGCCGGCGCCGAGCGGGCGGATGTAGCCGGCTCGCAGCAGGAGTCGGTGTGACGGCATTTCAGCGTCGGCTGGATCCTCGCGAAGCGTCGTAAAGAAGAGCTGGCTGATACGCATGGCTGAATCCTACCCGCGCAGGCGCGCGATTGCCGCATCGATGCGTGCGAGCACGGCGGCACGCCCGAGGAGGCGCATGCTGTCGAAGAGTGGCGGGGTTGCGGTTCGCCCAGTGGCAGCAACGCGAAGGGCCATGAAGAGATCTCCCGCCTTCCAGCCGTGCGTCTCGGCGAGGGCTCGCAAGGTGCCTTCGAGCGGGTCATCAGCGTGCAGCAAGACAGCATCCCCCTCACCAATCGCATCCGCGATAATCGGTCGCGCAGCTTCAAGTGCCGCGAGCGTGGTCGCCACATCCCACCGCTTTGGCGTGAGCGTCGCAACATCCGGAGCAGCACCATCGGTGAAGAAGAAGTCAGTGAGGGTGATCGCCGATGAGAGCAGTGGGATCCGCTCCTGGATGAGTGGGATCAGCGCGAGGATCTCCTCGTCGCGGGCGGGGCGACCGATGCGCCCATCTGTGGCGGCATCATCGTAGAAGGGGCGGAGGCGGGCAAGAAGATCGGCAGGTGCAAGCTTGCGAATCCATTGGCCATTGAGCCACTCGAGGCGCTGTCGATCAAAGACGGCGCCGGCCTTCTGTACATGATCAAGGTCAAAGCGTTGCACCAGCTCATCCATGGGGAGGACCTCGTCCTCACTGCCGGTCGACCAGCCAAGGAGTGCGAGGAAGTTGATCAGTGCCTCTTGGAGGAATCCTTCCGCGCGATAGTCGGCAAGTGCGGTCTGGCTCTTCCGCTTACTCATCTTCGTCCGATCCGCATTCAAGATCAGCGGGAGGTGCGCGAAGCGCGGAAGCGTGGCGCCAAGCGCCTGGAAGATGAGAATATGTTTCGGCGTGTTGGAGAGATGGTCCTCACCGCGAATCACATGGGTGATCCCCATATCCACATCGTCAACGACCACGGTGAAGTGGTAGAGCGGGCTCCCATCTGCGCGCAAGATCACAAGATCTCCGCCGAGCGTTGCAGCGTCGATCTCTACCCTGCCGCGAACTAGATCGTCGATGACGACCGGTCCATCTGGGATGCGGAAGCGAAGCGCGGCAGACTCACCCGCAGCCCGACGCGTGGCGGCATCGTTCGGATCAACGCTGCGACAACGATTGGAGTAGCGCGGTGGGAGCTTCGCCGCCTCGCGTGCGGTTCGCTCTGCCTCGAGCTCTGCGGGGGTGCAGAAGCAGTAGTAGGCGCTCCCTTGCGCATGGAGCTGTGCTGCAATCTCGGTGTAGCGAGCGGTTCGCTGCGACTGCCGATACGGCCCGCGGTCGCCGACCTCGCCGTCGAGTTGCACGCCCTCATCGGCCCCGAGCCCAAGCCAGCGAAGCCCAGCGAGGATGTCGCTCTCGAATGCACTCGTAGAGCGCGCGACGTCTGTGTCTTCTACGCGCACGATGTATGTGCCGCCATGCCGGCGAGCGAAGAGCATGTTGAACAGCGCCGTTCTCGCCGTACCAATATGGAACGGGCCGGTTGGGCTTGGGGCGATACGGACGCGCACGCTCATGCGGCACTCCGTGGAAGACGATGGAAGAGGCGCGCGTCTGGCGTGCCGCGCAAGACGTGGATGAGTGCAGCGGGGCGCAGCCCGAGTGTGGCCCGACCGATTGGCCCGTCGAGTGTCAGCGAGTCGAGGGCACTACTACGCGAGAGGACCGAGACCTTGGCGCCAGGGATCAAGCCGCGCGCCTCAAGGTAGCTAAGGAGCGCCGAGTCGGATTCCGCAGCCTCCGTCACGCGATAGATCACTGCTGCCTCTCCCGCCTCGAGCGCAGCGAGTGGCTCACCCGCGGGGCGTCGTGCCTCTGTTGCACGGTCGATCGGATTGCCATGTGGACAGGTCTCAGGATTTCCAAGCAGTTCTTCAAGTCGTGCCTCGAGTGTCGGAGAGATTGCCGCATGGAGTCGGCGTGCCTCTATGTCTGAGGCTGCCCACGAGAGACCAACAACACCGGTAAGGAGCCATTCCAGGAGGGCATGGCGGCGGAAGATTCCGTCTGCGGCGACTTCACCTGTCGACGTGAGGCGCCAGAGGCGAGCATGACCAGTGCATGGTGCGACGAGTCGATCGTCGGCGAGTCGGCGAAACATTTCAGCTGCGGCCTGCTTGCTGACGCCGAGGTCTCCTGCAACGAGTGATGGGGTCACCCCTTCTGCCTCGCTGTGGCTACGAATGGCGAGCAGGTACTCCTGCGCCGCCGCGGAAAGTGCTGCACTCGTTGCCTTTGCCATCTGTTGATCCTAGCGGCGCCAACCGCGCATCATGGCGAAGCTCGCAACGGCGAGCCCGCTCGCTGCAGCGACGAGCCCGAGTGGGCGCCCATCGAGGAGCCCCAATGGGACGGCTGCCCCCATGGCGAGGGCGGCGGTTAACCCCAGCCATGGGATCGCCGCACCCTGGATCACTGCTCCTCTGGCCTGCACCGGCGCGGTGCGTGCGACCGGCTCAGTTGGGTGCTGGCTACGCGCCTCCCGTCGCACAGGGCGCCGCCCGCGCGCGCGATACTCCGGCCCGTGCTTCCGCGGATCGGCATACTCGCGTGGGTTCACTGTCCAGTAGGTACCTGAATCGGCGCCAACCCAGCGCGCTCCATCCCAGGGCGGATCATCACCCTCCGCTCGCTCGCCCCCCTCGTAGGTCGTCGAGCCCGGACGTGCCCGTGGCGATGTTGCGTCGGGCTGCCGCGGGGTGCCCGTGCGCGGCGCCCGTGCCGGAGTCGCTGCACGCAGCGGGCGTGTTGCATCGCGGCGTCCGGCCGCCTGTGCCTCTGCCAGTGCAACGACATATGCCTCCGTAATGCGAGCAAAATCTGCAGCAGATGTACGGGTGGTTGACGCGGCGAGATCGGGGTGGAACTCCTTTGCGCGGCGGCGATACGCAGCCTTTACCTCGGGAACACTTGGCGCACTCGGAAGGTCAAGGAGTCGCCACGCTTCCGCGGGTCGCAGGGATGATGCCATCGCTAGCGAGCGCGCAGTGTCGCGAACGCCTCGCTTGGCCGAACCTCTGCAAGCGGCTCACCACCTCGCGGATCGGGAAGGCGAACGATTCGGTGATGGCTCAGCGCACTAGATTCTGCAACCGCTACGCCCATTGCTGCGAGGGCGGCACATGCTGCAACGCGGCCCGCGCGCGCTGCCGCGTCGCCATCCTCGGTGCGAACGGCGATGCCTAAGCCAGGCACACCAACAAGACAGAGTCCTTCTGCCCCCTGCTTTGCGACGACCTCTCCTGCACCACCACGAATAAGGTCAGTATCGAGGAATCCCCCGCCGGCAATGAGTCGCGGGTGTGCGATCGCAGCAGCCTTCACGCGCGCAAGATGCGGTTGATACTTGTGCGGAACCGCATCATCGGTAGGGTTCGCCCAGCGGCGTGCACCCTCTGCAGTCGCGCGCAGCGGCACGGCCGAGGTTGGAATTGCGCAACCGTCTACCCCCCACGGCGCTGCGCTCAGGTCGCACGAGAGGAGCTCGCCAACTACCTCGCGAAGTCGCACCTGGACGGGGTGATCGTACGCGTCGTAGCCGCGACCATCTACACCCATGGCCTGTGCGAGTAGAAGCAGTGACAGGTGTTGCCCGGAACACATGTGGCTGAGCAGATCGACGCTGGCATCTCCGCGCTGCGATGCGGGCCGCCCATGCACCAAGAGGGCTGGATCGAGCCCATGCCGAGCGATCGCGGCCTGTGCGACTGCAACATGCTCGGGCGAACCGGCATGACTCGCCGCAGCGAGTGCAACAAACTCGTCAGCGATCTCAATACCGCGTTCTGCTGCTGCGGCAAGCACGGCGACCGCAGTGAATGGCTTTACCGCGCTCCGCAGCGAGACGAGTCGGTCGGGATTACCAAGCGAGCCGACGAGGACACCCCCCTCACCGACAACGGCAACGTCGCCGCGATGTGCCGCCTCGGTGATCGCGCCGCGAACGAGCAGCGAGAGAACGGGTGGCGGGGCGCCGCCCCCGATAGAACTCAGCGTCACGCGAGGCCGAGTGAGCGATCTACCTCGGTGAGGCCGCGATCGATCACATCGAACGCAAAGTCGAGCTCCTCATCACTGATGTTGAGCGGCGGATTCGTGAAGAAGCCGTTCCAGCGAACGATCGTATAGAGCCCGTTCTTTCGGAAGAATGCGCCGAGCGCAGCCATCTCTGGGGCGGTTGCGTTAAACGCAGCGATCGGCTCTTGTGTCTTCGGATCGCGCACCAACTCAATGATCCCGAAGAGTCCGATATTGCGAACCGCCCCCACACATGGATGCTTCTCCTTCATTCGTGCATGATGCGCCTGCAACTTCTTCCCGGATGATGCGGCACGGTCGATGAGGCCATCCTCTTCGTAGACGGCAATCGTTGCGAGTGCTGTTGCACAGGCAAGCGGGTGGCTGTTGTACGTGAGTCCAGCACCGAAGACCTTCTCCGCGAAATGGTCTGCGATCTTTCGGCGCATACCGAGCGCTCCGAGTTGGATATACGCGCTCGTCAGCCCCTTGGCCATCGTGATCATGTCGGGGACGACGCCCCAGTGATCGACAGCGAACCACTTCCCTGTGCGGCCAAAGCCCGCCATCACCTCATCGGCGATCAGGAGGATGCCGTAGCGGTCGCACATCTCGCGCAGCCCTTGCATGTAGCCATCGGGCGGGATGAGGATCCCGTTCGTGCCGACAACCGACTCAACGATGATGGCAGCAACGCTTTGCGGATTCTCAAAGCGCAACACGCGCTCGGTTTCCGCCAGAACCTCGGCCGCGGGGCGCGGCTCAGCTGCACCGTAATCATGGAAGTCGGGGATGCGGAAGATCCCCGGCAGACCTGGCTCCGTGAACCAGCGTCGTGGGTCTCCCGTTGCAGTGAGCGCACCAGACGTTCCACCGTGATACGAGCGGTAGCGTGCGGCAATCTTGTGACGACCGGTATAGAGGCGCGCGATGCGGAAGGCGTTCTCTACGGCCTCGGCTCCGCCATTGGTAAAGAAGAAGGCATCAATATCGCCTGGGCAAATCTCTGCAAGTTTTGCGCCAAGACGAGCGCGTGGCTCGGTGGCCATGAATGGGTTTGCGTAGGCGAGGGTTGCCGCCTGCTCGGTGATTGCGCGCAAGACGCGCTCATCGCCGTGGCCAATATTCGTGCACATGAGCTGGCTGTTGAAGTCGAGGAACTTGTCGCCCTCGGGGGTCCAGAACCAGGAGCCTTTTGCGCGCGCGATCGGGATCGGATTCGCCGCGGCCTGTGGCGACCATTCGGTCATCGTGTGCCGCTTGGAGAGGGCGACGATCTCTGCCCCGCTCATCCCCTTTGCGCTCCCGTTCGACCCAGCCATAACGCCTCCTGTGCTGTGCGAGCCAGATGCGCTCGCGACTTCGCTGAGGATACCCCTCCGCCGCATGCGCGGTATCGCACAGCGCACGGTATGGGGAGGCGAACAGCGGAATCCCGCCGAGCGCGTAAGATGCCCCCATGGGAATGACGATTGAGGCCCTTGCGGCACAGAAAGCACCAGCAACCCTGAAGAACTTCATCGGTGGTGCCTGGGTCGCATCGACCTCATCTGAGAAGCTGGTCGTGCCAAACCCCGCCACCGAGCAGCCGCTCGCCTACGTTCCCCTCTCCAATGCCGCCGATGTTGCTGCTGCAGTTGCCGCTGCGCGGGCCGCCGCACACGAGTGGGGTGAGATGCCGCCGCCCGAGCGCGCGGGCTACCTCTTCAAGTTGCGTGAGGCGCTCCTCGACAACCGCGACGCGCTGACAAAGCTTGTCACAACCGAGAACGGGAAGGTCTACTCCGACGCCGCAGGCGAGGTTCGTCGCGGGATTGAGGTTGTCGACTTTGCCTGTGGTGCCCCAACCCTGCTCATGGGCCAGAACCTCGACCAGGTCTCGCGCGGCATCGACTCAGAAATGGTGCGCTTCCCGGTTGGCGTCGTTGCTGGAATCACCCCCTTCAACTTCCCATTCATGGTACCGATGTGGATGCTCCCGCTCGCGATCGCCTGCGGCAACTCATTCATCCTCAAGCCGTCGGAGCGCACGCCACTCTCGTCGCAGCGCATCATTGAGATCTGCGCTGAGGCCGGGATTCCAGCCGGTGTCGTCAATCTCGTCCACGGCGCCGTCGAAACGGTGACCGGGCTCGTCACGCACCCTGGGGTCGATGCAATCAGCTTCGTCGGATCTGAGCGCGTCGCGCGCATCGTCTATGAGACTGCCGCAAAAAACGGGAAGCGCGTGCAGGCGCTTGGCGGCGCAAAGAACCACATCATTGCGATGCCCGATGCCGTGTTGGAGCAGAGCGTGCCCAACATCGCCGAGTCTGCATTCGGCAACGCGGGGCAGCGCTGCCTCGCAGGTTCGGTGCTCACCGTGGTTGGCGAGGCACGTGAACGCCTCCTCCCGAAACTCGTCGAGCACGCAGAGACGATCAAGATGGGCTTCGGACTTGACGAGGGCGTCACGCTTGGGCCAGTGATCCGTGGCGAGGCGCGCGACCGTGTGCATCGACTCGTCGACGAGGGGCTTGCCGCCGGCGCAACGATGATTCGTGATGGTCGCGGCACAGGGCCCTCGACAGGCTACTTCGTTGGGCCAACGATGCTGAATATCGACGAGGGCTCGCCCCTGGCACGCGAGGAGATCTTCGGCCCAGTCCTCTCGGTGCTCTACGCCAAGGATCTCGACGAGGCGCTGCGCCTCATGGCCGAGACGAACGAGTACGGGAATGCGGGCTCGATCTACACCGCCTCGGGTCGAGCGGCGCGCGAGTTCAAGCGCCGCGCAACCTCAGGGATGCTCGGCGTCAACGTTGGCGTTGCGGCACCGATGGCCTTCTTCCCATTCAGCGGCCGTCGCAAGAGTTTCTTCGGCGACCTCCACGCCACCGGACGCGACGGGGTCGAGTTCTACACCACGAAGAAGGTCATTACCAGCCGCTGGTTCTAGCGACTAGAGGAGCTCGACGAGCTCCTTCACTGCAGCGGCAGACTTCGCAAATGCGGTCGACTCTTCAGCGGTGAGCTTGATCTCCACGATTCGCTCAATCCCGCCACCACCGATCACCGTTGGAACCCCCACGTAGAGACCCTGAACGCCGTACTCGCCCTCGAGCAGCGCGGCGCATGGGATCAAGCGACGACGATCGAGCAGGATGCTCTCCACCACTTCGAATGTTGCTGCTGCAGGGGCGTAGAAGGCAGAGCCGGTCTTCAAGAGTCCGACGATCTCCGCCCCACCATCGCGGGTGCGCTTCACGATCGCATCAACGCGATCTGCAGGGAGGAACTCTGGGAGTGGGATGCCGCCGATCGACGAGTAGCGTGGCAGCGGCACCATCGTATCGCCGTGCCCGCCGAGCACGAACGCACGAACATCCTCAACGCTCACGCCCGCCTCAAGTGCAATGAAGTGGCGGAAGCGCGCTGAGTCCAACGTGCCGGCCATACCGATCACGCGCTCCTTCGGGAAGCCCGATGCCTTAAGTGCAACGTGGCACATGGCGTCGAGCGGATTAGTGACAATGACGAGGATCGCGTGCGGCGAGCGCTTCGCCGCTTCGCTCACGACGCTGCGTACGATTCCCGCGTTGGTATTGATGAGATCGTCGCGGCTCATGCCCGGCTTGCGCGCAATGCCGCTCGTCACAACAATCACGTCGGAGTCGGTCGTATCGTCGTAGTTATTCGTGCCGAGAATGCGGGCATCGTGCCCAACGACGGGCGCCGCCTCGGCGAGGTCGAGCCCCTTCCCCTGCGGAAGCCCCTCGACGATGTCGACAAGGACAACGTCTGCAAGGCCCGACTCGGCAATGCGCTGGGCCGTGGTCGCGCCCACGTTCCCTGCACCGATCACCGTTACCTTGCGTCGCTGAATACGGCTCATACCCTGATCCTAGCGGCGGCTGCGGCGACGTGCTTGCGGGCGGATTGTGCGAGCGCGCCAGGCGGCGACAAGAAGGGTGACGAGGAGGACACTCCCCATGACGAGTGTGGCGGTTGGCACTCCGCCAACCTTCCAATTGTCCAGGCGAAGTCCCTCAAGGAGGAGGCGGGTCACGGCATACCACGCGATCGCTGCGAGCCCGATCATTCCTGGAGCAATGCGGCCGCGAAGGCGCTGACCGAGTGCGGGCAGGACGAGTGCGCCGAGCGCACCAGAGAGCGACTCGTAGAGGAAGAGCGGGTGGAACCGTGCACCCTCGCCGAGTGCGGTGCAGGTTGTGTCGTAGGTGCGGTGCGCGCAATCGACCGCAAGGCCCCACGGCAGATCGGTCGGAAGTCCATAGAGCTCCTGGTTGAACCAGTTCCCCCATCGTGCGATCGCTTGCATTACGAGGATCGCTGGACCAACGACATCGACCCAGCCCCATGGCGACTGCCGCCAGCGGCGCAACACGACTGCAAGTGCGATCGTCCCGGTAATAATCCCGCCAGGAGCACCGAGCCCTTCGTATGGGGGAATGAGTGCGCCGAGTGGATTCGCAGAGTAGCGATCCCACGCATCAATCACGTGATAAAGCCGCCCGCCTGCAAGTGCAGCAATTGAGATGATGATCATGCCGTTGATGATCAGATCAACGTTGAGCTTTCTGCGGCGCGCCTCGCGCACCATGAACTGGTAGGCGACGAGGAGGCCGACTGCATAAAGCACGCCATACCAGCGCAGTGCGATCGGTCCGAGGTTGACGATGATGGAATCTGGTGGAATTGGCAGCATGGAACCCTAGACGCCCACGCCGATGAGGCTCCCGACGAAGTAGGTGACGCCCGCGGCTGCAGCACCGATCAGGAGCTGGCGCATGCCTGAGACAAGTGCCGATCGACCCGTGACATAGCTCACGGCGGCCCCAACCGAGAAGAGCGCGAACCCGGTGAGGACAATGCTGCTCGCGAGCGCCGTAAATCCAGTGAGGACAAGGAATGGAAGGAGTGGCACGAAGGCGCCGAGAGCGAAGGAGACGAACGACCAGATCGCAGCCCCCCATGGTGAGCCGAGCTGCTCGGGGTCGAGGCCGAGCCGCTCACGCACCACCATCTCAAGCGCGACGGCAGGATCGCTCATGACGAGTGCGGCGAACTTGTCTGCCTCGGCAACAGGGAACCCACGGCGCACATAGGTCGCCGCAATGGCAGTGCGCTCCGTGTCTGGATCGGCCGCCAGTCGGGCGCGCTCCACCTCGATCTGTCGCTCGAGCAACTCACTCTGGCTCCGCATTGAGACGTACTCTCCTGCCGCCATGCTGAATGCACCTGCAAGAAGTCCAGCAATACCGGCGATGATGACAAACGAGCCGTGGGCCTGCGTCGTAGCGCCGGCAATGCCGAGCACGAGCGCCGCGTTGCTGACCAGCCCGTCGGAGACGCCGAAGATCATGGCGCGAAGGGTTCCGTCGGCACCAGCCTTGGACGCAATGCGTTTCTGAGTCTCGCCCATCTACCCTCCTGTCGCGCTTCTATGCGTTGGGCTCATCCTAGCGCGGTGAGGGGAACCGCTTCGGCTAGGTGAGGAGGATGACCCACCCCTCTTCGTCGACGCTCACGGTGTGCACTGCAAGTGGGAGTTCTGCGGGAGGATCGAGCGGCTCGCCGCTCTCCAGGTCGAACCGCGAGAGATGCAGCGGGCAGGTGACCGTGGGCCGTGGCACGCCAGCGGGTGAGAGGAAGCCGCGATCAAGCTCGCAATACTCGTGTGTACACACCCCATCAACAGCGAGGAGCTTGCCGCCGCGATTAGCGATGAGGATGGCCGACCCGCCCGGCCAGGCGAGGCGCATCGTGCCGTCTGGCAACTCTGTCGCGGGGAAGAGCCGCTCAACGCCCATGGAATCTACGAGGCGAGTGCGGCAGGCTGCGCCGCGAGTGCCGCGTCGAGTTTCGCGGAGAGCACCTCGCGGAGGCGGTCTGCTTCAGCCTCAAGTGGAAGGGCAGCGACGACTGGCTCGAGGAATCCCATCACGATCGTTCGACGTGCCTCCGCCTCGGTCAGTCCTCGTGAACGCAGGTAGAAAATCTGCGACGGATCGATCGGCCCAACCGAACTCCCGTGCGCGGCGCGCTCACAATCTGGCTGGTCGATCCAGAGCGATGGGATCGCAACGCTTCGAGCGGTCTTCGAGAGGAGCATGCCGAATTCGCCAAGGTAGGAGTTGGTGCCACGTCCACTTCGTGGAATTGTCGTGACTCCCTTCACATACCCGCGCGCCGTTCCGGCGAAGACGCCTTTCGCGAGTAGGTCGCCGACCGTCTTCTGACCGGAGTGGAGGCTGTAGGTGGTGAGATCGTGCAGCTGCTCACCGGCACCGAAAACGACCTCGACCTGACGCACCTTCGAGCCATCTCCAGCAAGCACATGGTCGATGCGGCCGCGCACAACCCGAGCGCCGACCTGCGCGGCGGCCAGGTTCAAGGTTGCGCCTGTGCCAAACGTGTGGCGGCGCACAGCAAGGTAGGCGCGATCTTCAGGGAGGTCTTGGATCGACGAGAGGTTCAGCGTCGACTGTGCGCCGAGCACTACCTCACTCGTGGTCGCTAGCAGGGCGCGCGCGACACCTGGTGCGGCGGCGCTTCCACCAATCTCTTCGATAACGGAGGCCGTTGCACCAGCTCCGAGCTCAAGGGCGACGCGCGCGATCAGCGCCGCGCCAGCTGCAGGAGCATCCACGCGCACGATGATGGGTGCAGCAATCTCTCCGCCAGCAAGGGTGATCTTGATACCAACATTCCAAAACGCAGCGATAAGTGCGGTGATGCGATCACTCTCAGCGCCAGCGAGTGGCGCACCTGCATCGAGCAGTTGGACGGAGAACCCTGCGGTCACCGCCTCGGGGCTGGCATACAGCGCAACGCCGCTCGTTGAAAGCACGATCAAGGCGGCCGCACCGTCAGGGAGGGCGCTCTGGGGAAGCTGTGCAATCGCGGTTGGCGTTGGGCTAGGGAGCGCTGCGTCGAGTTCGGCAGCACGCAGATCCACGTAGCCGGTAAAGAGGAGATTCGATTCTGTCGGCAGCGCGTTGAATGCCGCGAGCGCCTCAGTGCGGACGGTTACCCCTGCGCCGCTCGCAAGACGTGCGATCGTCTCACCAGTTGCCCAGGCAAGCGGTAGGTCGGCAAGGGCGCGGCGTGTAGGCGGGGTGCCGCTCACCCGAGCGCCCCCTCCATCTCGAGGCGGATCAGGCGATTGAACTCCAGCGCGTACTCCATCGGGAGCTCTTTCGTGAAGACTTCAAGGAAACCCTGCACGATCAGGTTCGTCGCCTCGTTCTCCGTCATGCCGCGGCTCATCAGGTAGAAGACCTGGTCATCAGAGACGCGACCGACGGTCGCCTCGTGGCTCATCGAGGTGTCGTCCTCTTGAATATCGATATATGGATAGGTTTCTGAACGGCTCCCCTCGTCGAGGATGAGTGCGTCGCAGCGAACACTCGTGGTCACCCCGGTTGCACCTGGCGCAACCTTCACGGTGCCGCGATATGTCGCAACCCCGCCGTCCTTGCAGACCGACTTGCCAACGATGCGGCTCGTGGTGTTTGGTGCAAGGTGCACGGCCTTCGCGCCAGTATCTTGATGCTGACCCTTTGATGCAACCGCCACCGAAACAATCTCGGCATGTGCCTTCTCGCCGAGAAGGAAGATGCCTGGGTACTTCATCGTGAGTTGGGCACCGGTGTTGGCGTCGATCCATTCAACGGTGGACCCTGCATGTGCATGGGCCCGCTTCGTCACAAGGTTGTAGACATCGTTCGACCAGTTCTGGATCGTTGTGTAGCGCACCTTTGCCCCTGGAAGAGCAATCACCTCAACCACTGCCACGTGGAGCGAGTCGGTTGCCCAGTTTGGCGCGGTGCATCCTTCGATGTAGTGGAGGCTTGCGCCCTCATCGACAACGATCAAGGTGCGCTCGAATTGTCCGGTGTTCTGTCCATTGATACGGAAGTAGGCCTGCAGCGGGAGTGGAACCTCAACCCCCTTTGGCACGTACACGAACGATCCGCCCGACCAGACGGCCGAGTTCAGGGCGGCAAACTTGTTGTCCTCTGCTGGCACTACGGTGCCGAAGTATTTCTTGAAGATCTCTGGATACTCTTTCATGCCCTGATCGGTACCCATGAAGACGACCCCGAGCTTCTGCAAATCTTCGCGAACAGAGTGGTAGACAACCTCGGAGTCGTATTGGGCTCCAACGCCCGACAAGAACTTGCGCTCCGCCTCTGGAATGCCGAGTCGTTCAAACGTCTTCTTAATCTGATCGGGGACGTCGTCCCACGACTTCTCCTCGCGCTCGGATGGCTTCCGGTAGTAGACGATCTTCGAGAAGTCGAGCTTTGTCAGGTCGCCACCCCAGTGTGGGAGTGGTCGTGCCTCAAAGTGCTTGAAGGCGCGAAGGCGATACTCAAGCATCCAGGCTGGCTCGTCCTTCGTCTCGGAGATCTCGCGAACGGTCGCCTCGGTCAGGCCTGCCTTCGTCTCGCGCAGATAGGCAATGTCGTCGTGGAAGGCGTACTGCTCTCGCTCATCCCGGACAACGGCCTTGGCGATCGTCATGTCGGCCTCCTCTCGAACGGGGCCACGGGTGCGGAAGGCACCCCCCAGCTAATCCCGACTAAGCGTATCAGGATTAGGCTCTCGCCCTCGCCCGTCCCTTCCCCTTGCCGCTAAGCGACTCCTTGAGGCCGTCCACGAGGCTGTACACCACTGGGACGACGAGGAGTGTCAGGAGTGTCGAGGAGAGGAGCCCACCAATGACCACCGTGCCGAGCTCCGCCGCAATGATCGAACCTTCGCTCGGTCCTGCTGCAAGCGGGAGGAGGGCAAGGATGGTTGCAACTGCCGTCATGAGGATCGGCCGCACGCGGGTTGCACCAGCGCGCAAGAGTGCCTCACGCGTTGGCACGCCCTCATGCCGGAGTTGTTCCACGCGGTCGAGAAGCACGATTGCGTTGGTGACGACGATTCCGATGAGCATGAGGAACCCGATGAGGGCCGAGATGCCAATCGGTCGATTCGTGATGAGCAGCGCCGGGAAGGCGCCAATCACCGCAAGCGGCAGGCTGAACATGATGACGAGCGGATCAACTAGCGAGTTGAAGACGATCACCATTGTGAGGTAGACGAGCAAGATCGCAACCGCCATTGCAAGGAAGAGTCCGCTGAATGACTGGTTCTGCTGTTCGGTCACACCAGCGAGGCGCACAGAGACGCTGTCCAGCTGACCTGCATCCTGCAGTGTCGTAACGGCAGTCTTCACCGCCGTATTTACTGCGCCAACGTTGACTGCTTCACCATTGGTAGCAACGATCTCAGCAGTCACATTTGCTGCGAGTGACTGATCGATGCGGGTGATGCTTGATGGGACAGAGATCTCTTTCACCGTCGCGACGGCGCTGAGTGGCACCTTTACCGTACCCCCTACGATGTAGTTACGAAGATCGGCAAGCGTGTTGACACCCTTGCTGTTGACCTTCACGAAGAGGTCAACCTTCCCTGTGTCGATACTCACCTGGCCGAGACCTGAGCCGACGAGAAGGTTTCGCACCTCGCCAGCGATCTGTGCAGCAGAGAGGCCGACCGCTGCCGCCTTCGACGGGTCAACGGTGACCTCAATTTGGCGTCCAGCCTTGACGAGGTCGCTCTTGACGTTCGTAAGATCGCCGTTCGTTCCAAGCGTTGCAACGAGAAGGTCGGATGCGGCTTCGATGGCACTCGTGTTCGTGCCCGTAATAACGACGGAGATTGCGTTCGTGCCAGCACTAAAACCGGTCTCCTCAATCGTGACCGTCCAGCCTTGGCCACCGATTGGCGCAAGGAGCGTCGCAAGTTGCCCCTTGGCCGCGGCAAGATCTGCCTCCGGGAGGAGTCGAACGGTCATGCGCGCCGCGTTTGGTGCGCGACCTGTTGTGGCAGCAACGAGTGTCTGCGTGCCGGTTGCGTTCTCTCCTGGAATCGACGTTGTAACGAGTTCGACAGAACCGCCCGTACTCAGTAGATCGTACGCCTCACGGCTCCGGTCGAGCACCACCTGAGTATTCGTGCCCAGCGGCGGGTTAACGGTAATGATCAGGATCTTCTCACTCCCGCTATTGAGGAACTGCGTTGGGATGAGTCCGACGAGCGAGGTTGCGCTGATGAAGAGAACAAAGGCAATGGCAAGCGTTGCAATCTTCGTAGCGCGACGGCTCAGGGCAAGGCTCAACACTGGCAGGTAGATGCGGCCCCAAATTGAGACTTCTTCCTTAACTTTTGCCTGGCGTCGTGCTCCAACTGTTCGTCGTGCTCCTACGGCACGTGGATTCACTTTGATGAGGAAGTAGGCGAGCACTGGGATAACCGTCAGCGCTACCACTAGTGAGGCGAGCAGTGCGTAGGTCACCGTGAGGGCGAATGGGAGGAAGAACTGGCTGATGATCCCACCCACAACACCGAGCGGTAGGAAGACCGCGATCGTCGTAATCGTGGAGCTCGTGATGGCAGAGGCTACTTCGCGCGTGCCGTTCAGCACGGCCTCGCCGATCGGTTCTCCTTCACTCCTATGGCGATAGATGTTCTCGAGCACGACGATCGAGTCGTCAACGACGCGGCCCACGGCAACGGCAAGGCCACCAAGGGTCATGATGTTGATGGTGATCCCGGTGGTCGACATCAAGATGATCGCCGTCAAGAGGCTGAGCGGAATGCTCACTGCGGCAACGATCGTGGATCGCAGGTTCAGCAAGAAGAGGAAGATGACAAGGACGGCAAACCCGGCGCCGAGCCCTCCCTCACGCATGAGTGAGTCAATGGAGTCGGTGATGAAGATCGATGAGTCGGTCACCACGGAGCTCTCCACCATCTCTTGGTGTGCGCTAACGAATGTATCAATCGCCGCAATGGAGTCGCGGGCGGTCGTTACGGTATTCGCCGCGGCAGACTTGCCAACGCTAATTGAGAGGCCTGGGGCCCCGTTCGTCTCAGACCAGCCAGTTGTATGGACCTGGGCGAGCGAGACGCTTGCAACGTCGCGCAGTCGGATGGCATATGGCACGCCAAGAGGGCTCGCGCCGCCGCCGACGATCTGGTTACGGAGCTGTGCAATCGATGAATAGCGGCCCGTTGCCGAGACAGGAACGAGTGTCCCGCCCGTTGGGAGCTGTCCGCCTGGATAGGTAAGGTTGTTTGCCTGGATGATCTGCTGAACCTGCAGCATGCTCACGCCAGCAGCATTCATCTTGGCTGCATCAAGCTCGATATAGGCCTGCTGTTCGATGCCGCCAGAGAGATCAACCGATGAGACGCCGCTCACTGCACGCATCTTTGGCATGAGCTCTGCGTCAACCAGGGTTGCAAGCTCCGTCAGCGTGGTTGTCCCCTTTGGCGCGAGGGTGGCAATTACAACGGAGGCTGAGTTGATGTTGTAGTTGCGGACCACGGGGGTCACGCTTGCAGGAAGCGTCGCACCATCGATGCCCGCCTGCACGAGGCGGAGGATCTCCTTGACGTCGCTGCCGTATGCAAACTGGGCAGAGACGAAGGCGAGGCCGGTCGTTGAGACCGAGCGCAACGCTTCAATGCCCGAGACGCCAGAGATTGCAGCCTCAATCGGCTCAGCAACCTGGTCTGCAACATCGGCGGTACCAGCGCCAGGATATGGGGCGATAATTGTGATGATTGGGAAGTCGATATTTGGCAGGAGCTCCTGCTTCAGGTTCCCCCAACTTGCTACACCGCCGCCGAAGATTGCGAGGGCGATGAGGATCGTTACGCTTCGCTTCGTAACGGCAAGCTTTGTGAGGAAGAACACGGTGACCTCCAGCGCTTCTTACGCGCGGGGGTTCCCACGCCATTCTCGCTAGTATTACGCAAGAGCGGCGAAGCCGCTGCCAGCCGAAAAGTTAAGGAGTGTAAACAATGACGACACGAACGGCATACGCAACCTGGAACGGAACACTTCTCGAGGGGCGCGGCGAAATTACGCGCGTAGAGAGCGGCGCATTGAGCACTCTTCCGGTGAGTTGGCCGCGTCGATCCGAGGCACATGAAGGGGTTACCTCTCCTGAGGAGCTCCTCGCTGCGGCGCACGCATCGTGCTTCGCAATGGCACTCTCGGGCGCCCTGGCGCGAAACACCACACCAGCAGAGCAGTTGCAGGTAGAAGCGACCGTCACCTTTGAAAAAGTTGAGGCTGGCTGGCGCGTCACCTCGTCCGCACTGCGACTGCACGGAACCGTTCCGGGGCTCGACGCTGCGAAGTTTGCTGAGATTGCCGAGGGGGCGAAGAGCGGCTGCCCGATCTCTGCAGCGCTCGCGGGCAACGTCGCGATCACGCTGGAGATCACCGCGCAGTAGTTCAGCTCGCGGCTAACTCCTTGCGTACAGCGCGAATCGCTGCGGCAGTGCCTGCGGTGATCTGCTCGATCTCTGCGTCGCCAATAACAAGTGGTGGTCCGATCACGAGCTGATCGCCGTCGACGCCGTTCGCCTGGGCGGTTCCGCTATAGAGGAGGAGCCCCTCAGCGCCAGCCTGCTTCGCACTGGCGATGATCCGCTCGGTGACGCGCGCGGCACGTGGATGTGGTGCCTTCGTAGCGCGATCGGCAACGAGTTCAATGCCGAGGAGGAGCCCGCGCCCGCGAATCTCGCCGACCCACGGATCGCCTGCCAGCTCTTCGACGAGTGCTGCATGGAGTTGCGCACCGCGTGCTGCTGAGGCATCAACGAGCTGCTCTTCGCGCAAGATCTTCAAGACCGCCCGTGCAACGGCAGCACCGGGGAGCGAATGGCTGTAGGTGAAGCCATGCACAAACCCGCTGGCGAGGATCGGCTCTGCAACGTGGGGTGCTGCCGCGACGAACCCGAATGGCCAGTAGCCGCTTGTTGCACCTTTTGCTGCGAGCAACAGATCTGGCTTCACCTGCCAATGATCAACGCCGAACCAGGTGCCGGTTCGACCGAACCCCGTCATCACCTCGTCTGCAACGAGGAGCACGTTGTGCTGTGCGCACCATGCGGCAACGGCGGGCCAGTAGTCATCAGGTGGCACTGCAGCTGCAAGCGTTGCACCGATAATCGGCTCAGCGACAAACGCGGCGATGCGGCCAGGTCCAACGCGCGCGAGGAGTGCGTCGAGTTCGGTGACTGCGGCAGCACCGCTGCCAATTGCGTTCGCGCCATCAAGCCCAGCACGATACGGATACGGTGCCGAGACGTGTTCAAAGCGACCGAGCCACGGCTCGTATGGTCGGCGCAGCCCCTTGCGTCCCGAGAGGTCGAGGGCGCCGAGCGTGTTGCCGTGGTAACTCCCCCAGCGGCTCACCACAACAGTTCGCTCGGTCTCACCCTTGGCGAGCCAGTAGGCACGCACCATCTTCAGCGCTGTTTCGGCCGCCTCTGACCCACCCGACACTGGGTAGAGCGAAGCATCGCGGATTGGGAGGAGTGGCCCGACCTCGCTCGCCCACGACTCCAGCGCATCGGCAGTGAAGGCGCTCCCATGCGCATAGGCGATTCGTCCCATCTGCTCCGCCGCAGCTGCGGCCACATCGGCGCGCCCGTGCCCGATCCCGACGACGATCGCTCCACCTGCAGCGTCGAGGTAGCGACGGCCGGACGCATCAATGATGTAGGCGCCTTCGCCACGCACCGCGCGTGGGAGGAGCGGACCGCCACGACTAAAGATCTTCCCGTCGCTCATGAAACGTATGCGCCTGTTGGGTCGAGCTCCTCGCGAATGAGGCGCAACTCTTCAACGGTTGGGGCTGGCGTTGCAGGAACATCGTGTGGAATGCGAATCTCCCAGCCGATAGAGGCGCGCACCTCTTCGAGGGTTGCGCCCGGGTGGAGGCTGCGCAGGACCATCTCGCCATCGTCATCGAAACCGTAGACGCCGAGGTCGGTGATCACGCCGGTTGGCCCGCGCCCACCCCAGCCTTGTGCTGTGCGAATCTTTGCCGCCTCGTCCGCGCCGCCAAGGTTCCCTGGCGAGGTGCGGAAGTCGAGCGTCTGCACAAAGCTGCGCGTGCTCTGGCGCATGATGACGAGGATCTCCTTGGCATTGATTGCGATCTCACAGGCGCCGCCCGATCCTGGGAGGCGCGTCTTTGGCGCGTCATATGCGCCGATGACCGTGGTGTTGAGGTTTCCGAATCGATCAATCTGCGCGCCGCCAAGGAAGCCAACATCGATGCGACCACCCTGCAGGTAGAGGCCGAAGAGGTCGTGCATTGAGACCGTTGCGGTCGAGCCGGTCACGATCGTTGGGTCACCGATCGAGAGTGGGAGGCGCGCAGGATTGGCGCCGAAGACACCCGCCTCGTAGACGAGCTCCATCTCCGGTGCAACGGTGCGCTTCGCGAGGTTGACCGCAATGTTCGGTAGGCCGACACCGACGAAGCAGACGCGCTTCCCCGTAAGGGCGCGCGCCGAAGCGACGACCATCAGCTCGCTCTTGCTCGCCGGGCGTTGCTCGCTCATCGGTAATCTCCGTAGTCAACAGAGCCAGACGGCGCGGGCGGCGGAGTCAATTGCGTGAAGTAGTCGGCACCAAACTTCGCCACATAGGCGGCGCGATCTTCCACGCCGTAGACCCACTCCTGGAGCCAGGCCTCGGTTGCTGCTGCATCGCGACTGATCACGTCCCACTCGCGGTAGAACGCGTTATCACGGTCGTAATCTCCTTGCACGTACGACGGGTGCGCACCGTACGGCTCGCACACCACCGCATCAACGATGAGTCCTGGGATGATCGTGCGATTCGGATCTGAGCGGATCACGCTTGTTGGCACAATCTCTTCGACAACAACGATGACGCGTCGCGCCGCAAAGGCCGCCTCTTTCTGGCAACCGAGCAGCCCCCACATCTGCACGTTCCCTTCAGCATCGGCACGCTGCGCGTGAATGATCGTGACGTCGGGGTTGAGTGGCGGCACCGCCCAGATCTCTTCGCCGCCGTACGGGCTTGCAACCTTCCGAATAAGCGGGTTCACCTTTGGGAGATCACTCTCGGAATAGCTGCGGAGCGGATAGAACGGGAGGCGGTGCGCGCCAGCAACATAGCGACCCACCATGCCGTGATGGCTGTACTCCTCAATCTCGAGGAGGCTCTCTCCTGCGGCAAGTGCTGCGGGCTCGGTGCGACGACGGATCGCGTGAAGTGAGCCGACTCCGGGATTGCCAAGCCAGCTGAAGATCAGTTTCTTCGCGCACCCGGCGGCAACCATCTGGTCGTAGATCAGGTCGGGGGTCATGCGCGCCAGGGTCAGATTGCGGCGCTTCTGGCGAATGATCTCGTGTCCCGCCGCAAACGAGATGCAGTGGGTGAAGCCTTCGATCGCAACGGTGTCGCCGTCGTGCACATGCGCTGCAATCGCCTCGCGCATGCTCACAAGCTTGCTACTCATTGACTCACCCACCTACCGTGCTGCTGCGCGTGTGCTCCCGCATGCGCGGGTGCGATCAGTGCCGCGCGGCAACAGCCGCGGCGGCCTCAGAGAAGATGCGAACAGCGGTCTCCATCTCGGTCGCGTTCACCACGAGTGGCGGGCTCATGCGTACCCCGCGATCGCCGCAGGTGAGCACAAGGAGTCCGCGTTCGAATGCCTCGACCTCGACCTCGGCAGCGATCTCGGCGCTGCTGAAATCCACGCCGATCATGAGGCCGATGCCGCGAATGTCGGTCACATGCGCGTTGCCGGCAAGGCCGGCGCGCAAGCCGGTCAGCGCCTGTGCGCCACGTGCCGTTGCATTCTCCATGAGCTTCTCGTCGCGGATGACGTCGAGTGTTGCAAGTGCTGCCGCAGCTGCGACAGGATTCCCACCGAAGGTCGAGCCGTGCGATCCGGGCTTCCAGCGCATCCAATGCTCTTTCGCGATGACCGCGCCGATCGGCATCCCTGAGCCGAGGCCCTTCGCAGCAGCGACGATGTCGGGCTCGATGCCAAAGTGCTCGATCGCCCACATCTTCCCCGTGCGACCGGCACCAGACTGCACCTCGTCGACGACGATTGCAATGCAGTACTTATCGGCAATCGCCTTCAGGCGCGGGAAGAAGTCTTTGTCGGGAACGAGGTAGCCACCTTCGCCCTGGACCGGCTCAACAACAAAGGCGGCGATCTCGTCACCCGGGATCGTCTTCGCAATGATGCGCTCCTCGAGTTCGTCGAGGCCCTCGCTCCCAAACGGCACGTGGAGGAAGCCGGGGGCGAGTGGTCCGAAGTGCGCGTGGTACTTCGCCTTCGAGTTGGTGAGGGTGAGTGCGCCGAGCGTACGTCCGTGGAAGCCACCGACGAAGCCAACGATCCACTGTCGACCGCTCATGTAGCGAGCGAGCTTGATCGATGCCTCTACCGCCTCGGTACCGGAGTTTTGGAGGAGCACCTTTGACGGCCCCTTCCATGGTGCCGTTGCGGCGAGCGCAGAGGCGAGCTCCTGGTAGCGCTGCTCGTAGAAATCGGAGGCGCTGTAGTGCAGTAGTCGCTGCGCCTGCGCAACGATTGCGTCAACGACGCGTGGGTGGCAGTGCCCCGTGGAGTTCACGGCGATGCCGGCGCAGAAGTCGAGGAAGACGTTGCCATCTTGATCCTCAACGCCCATCCCTCGGCCGCGGACGGGTGCAAATGGATAGGCGCGCGGGAGGCTGTTCGAGACGACCGCCTGATCTGCAGCGACCTGCGCGAGCGCCTTCGGCCCTGGAACCTTCGTTACCAGGTGCGGCAGGCTCGCGGGCCAGGTGTCCGGCTTCTCTGCGACGGCCATTACATCCTCCTTGCCTGTATCGGATCTATCCAGAGTGTATACGAGGCGATCGCCCTACCGAACGATGGTCTGGCTCTGCTCGCGCAGATATTGCGCCACGTAGTAGAGGCCGCCGCCGGACTTTCCCGTCGTGCCCGACTTCTTCCAGCCGCCGAACGGCTGCACCATCGGCCAGGCGCCGGTCGTTGAGCCCGCACGTCGGTTGACGTAGATCACGCCGCCATCGATCGTGTCGAGGAAGGTTTGGATCTCTCCAGCGTCTTCCGTGAAGCAGCCGGCTGTCAGCGCGTAGTCGCTCTCATTCGCCAGGGCGATCCCCTCTTCAAACGAGCGCACCTTCGTGACCGCGACAAACGGCACAAAGAGTTCGTCGCGGAAGAGGCGATGCGTTGCCGCAAGGCCCGTGGCGATCGTTGGCGCTACGTAGAAGCCCTTCGAGAGATCGCCGTCGATGAGCCGCCCGCCACCTGCAGCAATGGTCCCGTCTCGCTTCGCCTCTTCGCATGCAGCCAAGAAGGTGTCGACCGAGCGCGCATTGATCACTGGCCCGAGGAAGACGCCACGAACGGTTGGATCTCCAACCTTGAGCGCCTTTGTCTTCTCAACGAGCTTCTCGACAAACGCGTCGTGCACCGCTGCGTCAACATAGACGCGGCTGTTAGCGGAGCACTTCTGCCCGCCAAGGCCGAAGGCGGAGCGCATGACGCCCTCTGCGGCCTTCTCAAGATCGGCATGCTTCGAAATGATCGTCGGGTTCTTTCCGCCCATCTCGACGATGACGGGCTTCGGATACGACTTCGCAAACGAGTGGTAGAGTTTCATCCCCACATCGGATGATCCGGTAAATGTCATGCCTGCAACATCAGGGTTCTCTTGTAGCTCTGCGCCAACGCTCTCGCCTGGCCCCATCACCATGTTGAAGACACCATCAGGAATCCCAGCATCCTTGATTGCGCGCGCGAGGAGGACTGCCGAAAGCGGTGCGTCGGACGATGGCTTCAGGACCACGGTGTTACCGGCAACAAGTGCGGCGCCAACTGGGCCGCCCATCAATGCAAACGGGAAGTTGAACGGGCTGATCACGCCCCACACGCCGTAGGGACGAAGCACTGTCTTGGTTTCAACCTTGGCATCGCCAAGGTTCCCCATTGCGTGCACGTAGCCATTATTGCGCTCGACCTCGCCCGCATAGATGCGGAAGAAGTCGGCCGTCTCCTCGACATCGCCGAGTGCTTCGAGGCGGTTCTTCCCCACCTCGATGGAGAGGAGTGCGGAGTAGAGGAACTGGCGATCACTAATGAGTTCGGCGGCGGCGCGAATCAACGCGACGCGCTCTTGCCAGGGGCGCTTCGACCAGGCGGGGTAGGCGGCCTTCGCAGCAGCAATGGCACGCTTTGCAGTCTCGCGATCGCCCTTATTGAATGTGCCGACAAGCGAGCCGTCGATTGGCGTGCGCTTCTCGAAGGTGGGACCACCGGTGCTCCACTCGCCATTGACGAAGTTCCCGTAGCTCCCGCCGAGCAGGGTTCGCGCTTCGGCAAGCCCCTTCTCGTAGCCGGCGTGGATCTCTTCGTTCGAGTCAGAGAGTGTCGCGTAGGTGATCTTCAACTTCTCGGCCACGGGAGCCTCCTTAACTAGCGGTACGCATGGCGCACCATTACGAGGAGTCTAGCGCGGCGCGGCACTGCGGCAGTTGGCGCAGCGCCCCTGGAGCGCGAGGTGATCAAGGTCGGCGGCAAAACCTGTGGCACGCTCGATCGCCGCAAGGATCGGTGCCGCCGCTGTGGCGTCGAGTTCCACCTCCGCGCCGCACGTGTGGCAGTGGAGGTGGCCGTGCGGGAGCACCTCCTCCAGGTGATAGGTCTCGCGACCGTCAACCCCGTGGTGGTGTCGGGCGAAGCCGAGCTCCTCGAGCAGGTCGAGCGTGCGGTAGACCGTTGATGGGGTGGCGCTCGGATCCTGCGCACGAACGCGCTCCACGAGCTCCGCCCCAGTCGCGTGGCCGTCGGATGCGGCGAGCACATCGGCGATCAGCTGCCGCTGCTCGGTCCAGCGCTGGCCGCGCGCCTTCACCGCCGCCTGGAGTCGTGCTGCGAGCGCGCTCGTCACTGGGGTGGTCATGGCAAAAGGATACGCGATGCTTATTGCAACGTGTTGCGATAGACTCACCAGGTGATCCATACCATGCACCTCCCCGACGGCTTCCTCGCCCCCCAGCTGGCGCTCGCCCTCTGGGTTGCCACGGCGGCGATCGTGGGCTTCGCGCTCCGTCGCCTGAGCGCATCGAGCGACGAGGCGAGTGCTGCGCAGCGACCGATCCTTATGGGGATCGTTGGCGCCTTCATCTTCGCCGCGCAACTCTTCAACTTCCCGGTGGCCGCTGGTACGAGTGGGCACCTGCTCGGCGGCGTGTTGGCCGGCTACCTCCTCGGGCCGTGGGCGGGAACGATCGTGATGACCACGGTCATCGGGATCCAGGCACTCATCTTTCAAGACGGCGGCCTTCTCGCGCTTGGCGCCAACATCTTCAATATGGGCATTATCGGTACGCTCGGTGGTGCGCTCGTTGCACGGAGCATTGCCACCGCGCTCGGCGGTAGTCGCGTTGCGACGATCGCAGCAGCAGGGGTAGCCGGCTGGCTCTCCGTAATGGCTGGTGCAGGTGTCACCACGCTACAGCTCGGCCTCTCGGGAACGACCGATGTGTCGATTGGTCTCCCGGCAATGCTCGGCATTCATGCCTTAATCGGCATCGGCGAGGGGCTCATCACGATCGCTGCGCTCACGTTCATTGCAACAACTGCACCCGACCTCCTCACGCTCGGCGCACCCACGCGCGCATCGGCAACGCGACGCATCCTTGTTGGCTCGGGAATTTCGCTCCTCGTTGCAGCGCTTGCCGCGCTCTTCGCTTCAGCCGACCCCGACGGGCTCCAGCGCGTTGCACTCACGCTCGGCTTTCATACCGCGGCAAACACGCCCCCATTTGAACTCTTCCCCGGCTATACGATCCCCGGCATCGATAGCGCAACTGGGACGCTCCTTATTGCAGTAGTTGGCGTTGGCATCATCTTCACAGCGATCCTGCTCTTAAGCCGCATCGCAGCGCGTCGAGGTCGCCAGTAATGGCACGCGTCCCAGGACAGGTCGACGCGCGCGCCACGGTGATCGCCGCACTCGCCTTTATCCTTGCTGTTGCCCTCATGCCTGCAGGCGCCTACGTCGCGATGGCCGCCGCCTGGCTCCTTGTCGCAACTGCCGGAGCCCTGCGTGGCATTGCGCCGCTCACGCTCGCGCGGCGCGGTGGCATCGTCTTCCCATTTGTTCTGGCCGCACTTCCGTTGATCTTCATTCGAAGTGATGAGGTGATTTGGGAGGGGCTCGTCGGCCCGTTCTCGCTCCACGTTTCGGGCGTCGGGCTGCGCATCGCGCTGAGCGCCCTGCTCAAGGCATGGATCAGCGTGCAGGCGTCGATCGTGCTCGTGGCGACGGCAGATGCCCCCACGATCGTTGTGGCGCTCCGCCGCATGCGCCTCCCTGATGCGATCGCCACGAGTGCTGGCTTGACGATTCGCTACCTCGAGCTCCTCCGCGACGAGGCTCAGCGCATGCTGCGTGCTCGCGCCGCACGCTCGGTCAGCCCCGTGGGGGTTGGCGGCGAGCGGGTCGGCGGAAGCATCGCCTGGCGCGCACGCACCACGGGGAACCTTGTTGGTTCGCTCTTCTTGCGCGCCTATGCGCGTGCGGCACGGGTCGAAGAGGCGGCACTCTCGCGCGGCGCAACGGGCTCACTCTCAACGGGATCCCTCCCCACTGCCGATCGCTATCTCGGCGTGAAGGTGGTCGCTGCGGTAACACTCCTCCTCGCGCTCAGCGCATTCGGTCAAGTCGTGCCGCGGCTGTAAGGTCATGTGATGAGCGACCAACACGAACACGTGCACAGCCACCCTGGAACACCGGTCCCCCACGCGCATGCGCACGACCATGCACATGCCGCGCCGCTCCTCCCCACCGGAGACGGCACGGTTGCGATCACCCATCTCCACTTCCGCTACCCCGACGGCACTGAGGCGTTGCGCGGGATCGATCTTGCAATTGCTGGCGGTGAGAAGGTTGCGCTGCTCGGGCCGAATGGTGCCGGCAAGAGCACCCTCATGCTGCACCTCAACGGCATTCATCGGCCCGCACACGGCAGCGTGCATGTTGCAGGCTTGCTTGTTGGTAAGGAGACGATCGGTCGCGTTCGCGCTGAGGTTGGACTTGTCTTCCAGGATCCAGACGACCAACTCTTTAGCCCGACCGTCTGGGACGACGTCGCCTTTGGCCCAACGCATATGGGGCTGGAGCCCGTAGCGATTCATGATCGCGTCGAAGCGGCACTCGCCGCCGTCGGTGCGCTCGACCTTGCGACGCGCGCGCCGATGCGCCTCTCGATCGGTCAACGTAAGCGCGTAGCGCTTGCCACCGTCCTCGCGATGAACCCGAGCATCCTCGTCTTTGACGAGCCGTCGGCGGGCCTCGATCCGCGCGGTCGCCGCGAGCTCATCGAGCTCCTCACATCACTGACGCAGACGCTCATCGTGAGCACACACGATCTTGAGCTCGCCCGCGCTGCATTTGCGCGCAGCATCGTGGTCGATGGTGGCGTGATCGTTGCAGATGGTCCCACCGCCGAGATCCTCGGCAATCGCGAGCTCTTGCTCGCGCACGGTCTCGCCTAAGAGCTCTTCTTCTTCCCTGCGCGCGCGGCCCGCAAGGTCGCAAGGTGGTCACGAAGTCGCGCCTCTCCCCCACTCCCCGACGGCTCATAGAAGCGGGCCCCCTCGAGCCCATCAGGGAGATAGCGCTGCTCGAGATCGAACGGCTCGCCCTCGCCGTGTGGCGAGCGGTAGGTTTTTGCAGCCGCACGTAGGTGCCCCGGAACGGGGAGTTGCCCGCGCGTCGCGATCATCTCGCGCGCCGCACCGAGTGCCTCGCCGGCGCGTGGCGACTTTGGTGCAGCGGCGAGATACGTCACCGCTTGTGCGAGGGCCCAGTCACACTCGGGCGATCCCGCAAGTTCGACAACCTGCGCTGCTGCAGCGGCGAGTGGGAGTGCGGCGGGGTCGGCGTTACCAACATCCTCCGATGCAGAGACGAGAAGTCGACGCGCAATAACGCGCGGATCTTCGCCGCCCTCCAGCGCCGTTGCAAGCCACCAGATCGCCGCGTCGGGATCGTTGCCGCGAATGCTCTTGATGAGCGCAGAGGTGACGCCCGACTGATCGTATGGAAGGCTGCGATCTTGCGCAGCGATGAGCACCTCGTTCGGGGTGACGGGTTTACCGCGTGGCGTCATGAGTGCCGAGAGTTCGAGCAGGGTGAGCAGTCGGCGCGCATCACCCGATGCGTAGCCGACGAGCTGTCGCCGTGCATCGTCATCAACCTGCAACGTGCCGGCGTATCCGCGCGCATCATCGAGTGCGCGCTGCAGCAGGAGCTCTAGATCATCGTTGCCGAGTGGCGCGAGTCGGAAGGTCCGCAATCGAGAAAGCAACGCCGGAGAAATAGCGCGCGGGGGCGGCTCGGTCGTTGCGCCAACCAGGATGATCGTTCCCGCCTCGACATGCGGCAGGAGGGCATCTTGCTGCGTGCGACTAAAGCGATGCAGCTCATCGATGAAGAGGAGCGTCTGCTCGCCATGTGCGCGGCGCTCGACTGCTGCTGCAACTGCCTTGCGTACTTCGGCGACGCCGTCGCTTGTGGCAGAGAGGCTCGTTGGCACGGCACGCACCGCAGCCGCAATCACGGCGGCGAGGGTCGACTTCCCACTCCCTGGTGGCCCCCAGAGAAGGAGCGACGGGACTTCGCCACGGTCGAGGAGGCGCCGCAACGGCGCACCTGGTCCAACCAGGGCGACCTGGCCAACGACCTCATCGAGGCTCGTTGGGCGCATGCGCGCCGCCAGCGGAGATGCGGGGGCGAGGGCGCCGAGGAGGGTCTGCTTCTCTTCCATTCCCCGATCATCGCACCCTCGACGCCACTCTCGGGTACGCTGATCGGACAGATGCCCACTTTCTCCGAACTTGGACTAGCCCCTGAGATCCTGCGAGCCGTCGAAGGCGAGGGATACACCGAGCCGACCCCAATTCAAGCGCAGGCGATCCCGCATGTCCTCGCTGGGCGCGACCTCCTCGGCGCAGCGCAGACCGGCACCGGGAAGACCGCCGCGTTCGTCCTCCCGATCTTGCATCTCCTCAAACCGTTCGCCACCCCATCGCCGAGCCCGGCCCGCCACCCCGTGCGCGCCCTCGTGCTCACCCCAACACGCGAGCTCGCCGTGCAGATCTCTGAGAATGCTGCCGCCTACGGTAAGTACCTCCCGCTCCGCAGCGGCGTGGTCTACGGCGGCGTACCGATGCCGCCCCAGCAGAAGATGCTCATGGCCGGCGTTGAGATCCTCATCGCAACTCCTGGTCGCCTCCTTGATCACGCTGGCAGCAAGACGGTGAACCTTTCACAAGTGTCGATCCTCGTCCTCGACGAGGCCGATCGCATGCTCGACATGGGCTTCATGCCCGACCTGAAGCGCATCCTTGCGCTGATTCCGAAGAAGCGTCACACGCTCCTCTTCTCGGCAACATTCTCCGAGCCGATTCGTGCGCTCGCACAAGACTTCCTCATCAATCCAGTAACGGTTGAGGTTGCACGGCGTAACCAGACGAACGAGAACGTACGCCAGGTGATCATGGCGGTCGACGATCGTCGACGTCGTGCGCTGCTCAGCGATCTCTTGCGCACGCGGCCGTGGGAGCAGGCACTCGTCTTCGTCAATCGAAAGGTTGAAGCGAATCGACTTGGTGACTTCCTCCATCGCGACGGTCACACCGTCGTTGAGATCCACGGCGATAAGGATCAGAAACAGCGCAACAAGGCGCTCGCCGCATTCAAGGCGGGCGAGGCGCGCGTGATGGTTGCCACCGACGTCGCTGCGCGCGGCCTCGACATCGAGGGGCTACCTGCGGTCATCAACTACGAGCTCCCGTTTGACCCTGAAGACTACGTGCACCGCATCGGCCGAACCGGCCGTGCTGGCGCACTCGGCGAGGCGGTGAGCCTCGTTGCACCCGACGAGATGGAGAAGCTCACGCTGGTGCGCAAGCTCACGAAGGCCGGACTCCACATGGAGATCCCACTCGGCTACGAGCCGATCTTGCTCGACTTCCCGAAGGACTTGATCGCGAAGGCGCAGATGGTGCGCCTGCAGCGGGGGCGCCGCTAAGCGCTCGCGTCGATCCGTCGCAGGAGATCCATCACGCGAATCTCCAGTTCGTCCCGCACCTCTCGATAGACGGCACGCTGCTCCTCTTCGCTCCCCGTGGCCTTGGATGGGTCGGGGAGTGACCAGTGCTCGCGAGCGCCAGCGTTCGGGAAGGTCGGGCACGCATCATTCGCCGCATCGCACACGGTGACGACATAGTCGAACGGCTCGTCGATAAATCGCTCAAGGGTCTTGCTCGTTTGCGCAGATGCGTCGATCCCCAACTCAGAGAGCACCTGCAGGGCAAGCGGCCGAACGAGGGTGGCGACGGTTCCGGCGCTCTCAACATCGATCCTCCCCTCACTTCGAGCACGCAGGAGTGCCTCAGCCATCTGCGAGCGGGCGGAGTTATGCGTGCAGAGAAAGAGAACGCGCACACGTGCCATGCACCGATGATACCGCAGCCCGAATACGCGATACTCCCCCTATGCGCGCACGTATTGCTGGTCTGCTTGGGCGACTCGTCCGCCTCGTACTCATCCTTGCCCTCCTGCCACTCCTCATCGATCTTCCCGCCGGAACAGCGACAACGCGTTCGGCACTGATCCCCACCGCCGCTGCACCGGCCGCGCGCGTCATCACCGTGAGCGGGCTTGAGACGGTCGTCGCAGAGGCGGGCGATGCAGCCGACCCTGCAGTTGTGCTGGTGCATGGCTTTGGCGGCAGCACGTTCGGTTGGCGCTCCGTCATGGAGCCGCTTGCGGCGCAGGGATGGCACGTGGTTGCACTCGACCTTCCTGGTTTTGGACTCTCAGAAAAAACCTGGTCGCGCAGCTACGCGCACGATGACCAGGCGCGCTTCGTCTTAGCAACGATGGATGCACTACACATTGAGCACGCCGTCGTTGTTGGACACAGCATGGGCGGAAACGTCGTCGCGTGGATGCGAGAACTTGCGCCAGCACGCATCGACGGCGTTGCACTGATTGATGCTGCGATCGTTGAGCCAGTTGCAGCGAGTGGGGCGCCAGGCGCCGGAGCGTCGACGGCAACGATCCTCGCCGTCCCACAGGTGCGCCGCATTGGACGCATTGCGCTGCGCTCACTCTTTAGCGACGCCCTGTTCGGCGAGCTGCTCAGCTCTGCCTTTGCCGTGAAGAGCGTCGCAACGCCAACAACAATTGCGGGCTATGCGGCGAGCTCCCACCTAGAGAACTGGGACCTCGCCCTCCTCGGGATCGTTCGCGATGGCGCAGCGAACGCACTCCCTCGCTCGATCAGCGCAATCCTCGGCGACGCAGATGGCGGTGTCGATCTGCCGCCCGTGTTGATCCTCTGGGGGGCGGAAGACAGTTGGGTGCCGCTCGATCGCGGGGCTGCGCTCCATGCGGCACTTCCGCAGGCCGACTACGTGGTGCTCCCGGGCCTCGGCCACGTGCCGTTTGAAGAGGATCCAGCAGGCTTCGTTACAGCCCTCGGCGACTGGCTCGCCGCACGATAGCCCCCTCCAGGCGGGGGGATGGGGTTGGCTGGCGCGCTAGGATTCGAACCTAGGATCCCCTGCTCCAGAGGCAGGTGCCTTACCGCTTGGCCACGCGCCAACGGCTGCGATCGTACCCCAGCAGGCGCTCCACGTCAGCAGAAGCGCGGGAGATCGTCCACACTACGCCCCATGCCAAAGCGCAGCACTGCACGAACCGCCGCGAAGCAGCCTGACGGGATCTTCACCCCTGCGCAGCGGCGCACCCTTGCCGCCCTTGCTGAAGGGTTCGTTGCAGGTGGCGGCCCCAAGCGCGCTGCGGCGGCCGAACAGGCACTCGCGACCGTCGTCGACCCGAGCCTCCACGGCCAGCTCCGGCTCATCCTCAATCTCCTCGACTCTCGTACTGGGGCACTGATGATCGGTGGCGTGGCTGCGCCGTTCCGCACACTCACGGGCGTGCAGCGCGACACCTTCCTTCGGCGCTGGGTACAACATCCTGTTCCGCTCATGCGCTCTGGTGCCGCCGTCTTCCGGAAGCTGCTCGCCTTCATCGCGTATTCCGACGCAGAGGAGCCGGCCGACGGGAACGTGCGCAAGCGACTCGCAAAGATCCACTACAAGGTCAAGGTGAACGCCACCGTCCGCGAGATCAGCAAGATCACCGCGTTCGATCCAGGAAGCGCCGATACGATTTCTGCCGACGTGCTCGTCATCGGATCGGGTGCCGGTGGTGGATCGGTCGCACGCGACCTTGCCGTTGCAGGGCGCGACGTGCTCGTCATCGAAGCGGGCGGCCTCTACACCGAGAAGACATTCCCGACGCGCGAACGCGACGCGTATCAGCAGCTCTATCTCGACTCTGGGTTCACCGCAACGGCCGACGCGCACATCGCCATCCTTGCCGGTGGCACCGTGGGTGGTGGCACCACCGTCAACTGGATGACCTGCATCCCGGTGCCCGACAATGTCCGCGCAGACTGGGCCGAGGAGCACGGTGTCGAGGGTGTATCGAGCACGAGCTTCACGCGCGACCTGCAAAGCGTCATGCGCGAGATCGGCGCGCAGGAGTCCGAAGATCTCCCAGCAAAAGATGCAGCGATCCTGCGCGGCGCCGCCGCGCTCCGCTGGAGCGGTGAGCGCATCGTCGCGAACCGAAGCGAGTGCGGCGACTGCGGCACCTGCCCCTTCGGGTGTAAGCGCGGCGCGAAGCAGTCGACCCTTCGCCTCCACCTCCCACAGGCACTCGCCAAGGGGGCACGCCTCCTCCCCGACTGCCGTGCTGATCGCCTCATCATTGAGGGTGGTGTTGTCCGCGGCGCGGTCGTCACGCTCGGTAGCCGTGCCGGTAGGCCGCGAACGATCACCATCTCGGCGAAGACCGTGGTTGTCTCGGGCGGTGCCCTCCGCACGCCGATCCTCCTCCAGCGCAGCGGGCTCACGCACCCAGCCATCGGCAAGCATCTGCGCCTCCATCCTGTGAGCCTCGTTGCGGGCGTCTTCGAGAAGCCGGTCGAGATGTGGCGCGGCACGATGCAGGCGGCGAAGAGCTCGCAGTTCATCGCTGCCACCGAAGATCGCAACGGCTACATCATTGAAAGCGCGCCCGGCCATCCAGGGCTCCTCGCGCTCGGGATCCCTTGGACAAGCCGCGATGAACACGAGCGCCTCATGCGCCTCGGTCGCTATATCGCACCCTTCCTTGCCATCGTGAAAGACGATGGTGGCGGCACGGTAACCGGAACGAAGAACGGATTCGCAGAGATTACGTACCGCACCACGCCGCGCGATGAACGCGGTCTCCGCGATGCGCTCGGCTCCATGGCACAACTTGCCGAAGCTGCCGGCGCCACAGAGATCATCGCCGCCGGATCGCCGCCGGCTGCATGGCAGCGCGATGCGGGGGTTGCCGCCTACGGCACCTTCATGCAGCAGCTGCGCAGCTTCGACTTCGCGCCAAACCGCGGCACCGTCTTCTCTGCACACCAGATGGGTACCGCGCGCATGGGGAGCGATCCGCGTGAACATGCCTGCGACCCGTGGGGCCGCGTCCGCTCAACTGCACGCCCGCGCGCAGAGGACCCGCAGCATGGGCTCATCAAGGGGCTCTATGTCGCCGACGGTTCGCTCTTCCCCACCGCGCTCGGCGTCAACCCGATGGTGACGATCCTCGCAGTCGCAAAGCGGGTGGCGCGCACGATCCTCGCCGACTAACGGCGACGCTCCAACAAGGGTGTTGGAGCGGGAGATGGGTCTCGAACCCACGACATCCTGCTTGGAAGGCAGGTGCTCTACCAACTGAGCTACTCCCGCAGCAATGAGAGCCTAGCATCCCAGAAATAGGTCGACCCGGCCCGCATGACGCGGACCGGGTCGCCTCTACTCTGCGTACGATTCGCTACTGAACGAGCACGGGGTGGTAGCGATTCTCACCATCAGCACCATTGCCGAGCTGACCAGCATCGCCATCATCGCCCCAGGCGTAGGCCTTGCCATCCTTCGTGAGACCGTAGCCGTTGTAGTCGCTAACAACAACGGTTTTAACCTTCAAGCCAGTTGCTCCGGGCACGAGGGTCGTGCTGTCGCCATCATATCCGTCCCCGAACACGCCATACTCTCCGTAGCCCGTGCAGTAGACGTTCCCCTTGATTGTCACAACACAGGTTGAATAGGCCGATGAGCCTGCAGCGACACTCGCAATCTTGCCGCTGACACCGGAAAGATCCATCTCCACTGGAGACCCAGCATCCTCATTAGTGCCATCGCCGAGTTGGCCAAAGTCGTTTTCACCCCAGCAATACACGTTGCTCGCCTTTGTGAGCGTGCACGTGTGGTATATGCCAGCGGTTATGCTTGCAAACTTCAGATCCGTATCGACGGCGACAGGTGTGCCTTGATCCGCACCTCCCAGGTCGTTGTTCCCCACATACCCCTCGAAGTTGTCACCCCAGCAGTAGGCCACTCCAGCCTTTGTGAGCGCGCAGGTGTGGAGCTCCGATGCAGCAATGCTCTTGAACCGCAGATCTGTATCGACGGCGACAGGTGTCTCCTCCGTAGTTGTATTGCCAGTACCAAGCTGTCCGTCGCTGCCGATGCCCCAGCAGTAGGCTACTCCAGCGCTCGTCAGTGCGCAGGTGTGATATGTGCCCGCACTGATGCTCTTGAATGTTTGGACCGTATCGACGAGGGCAGGTGCATCCTGATTAGTTGTATTGCCATTACCAAGCTGTCCATTTACGTTGACGCCCCAGCAGTACGCTGCTCCCGCGGTCGTGAGTGCGCAGGCGTGAGAGTAGCCTGCAGTAATGCTCTTAAACTGGAGATCCGTGTCGACCGCAACGGAGTGATCCTGATCGGCGTGTGTCCCATCGCTGTTGCCAAGCTGTCCGACGCGATTATCGCCCCAGCAATAGGCCTTCCCGGCGGTTGTGAGTGCGCACGCATAGTCATAGCCACTCGAAATAGCCTTATACGTGCGGCTACTTGCGCTCACTGGCACGGCCACGAGGAGCCC
>CAIPEX010000033.1 GCA_903864185.1 uncultured Chloroflexota bacterium
CAGCAATAGGCCTTCCCGGCGGTTGTGAGTGCGCACGCATAGTCATAGCCACTCGAAATGGCCTTATATGTGCGGCTACTTGCGCTCACTGGCACGGCCACGAGGAGCGCAGAGATGAGCCCGAGTGCGAGCAGGCTGGCGCGGATTCGCTGCTGCATAGTCCCTCCCACGCCATCTACACGGGCGCCGTGGCCAGCAGGCGCTAGCGTGCAGATATTACGGGAAAACAGGAAGGGCGATCGGCACCGTGGGCTTGTACGTATTTTCTGCCAGGCCCGTTCCGCCCATGCCGGTGCCGTTGCTGTACCCCCAGCAATAAACCCGGTGCTTCGTGGTGAGGCCGCAGGCGTGGTAATCATCGATATCGATTGCGGTGAACTGAAGGGCACCAGAAACTGAAATGGGTACGTTCACCTGGTACTCCGTACTGTCGGCTCCGAGCACCCCATAGTCGTGCGAGCCGTCGGATCCGCCGTTGTATCCCCAGCACTTTGCCGCCCCAGTTGCTGTGATGCCACACGTTGAGTAGGACTGGTTGCCGCCCGCAATATCCGTGTAGCGCGTCGAACCCTTCACGCGCGTCGGGACCGTGACAAAGCCGGGGATGCGGGTGCCAATCTGCCCGAAGGTGTTATCGCCCCAGCAGTAGACCTTCCCCACGGTTGTCAGCCCGCAGGAGTGCTCTGAACCCGTCACAACCGTCACGAACTTCTGCTTGCCCGATACCTTCGCAGGGACCGCAGAGTCGGCGTCAAACCCATTACCAGCAAGCTCTACGGAGTAATCTCCGTTGCCGAGCTCGCCATTATTCCCGGTTCCCCAGCAGTAGCCAATCTCTCGGGTTGTGACGCCACACGTGGTGTTTTCGCCAGCCGATACCGACAAGAACTTGCGACCGCCGCTCACAAGTTGCGGAGTGTCAGCATCTGCCAAGCCAGCTTCTGTATTGTCAAAAGCGCCATTGCCAACCTGCCCGTAGTCGTTGTAGCCCCAGCAGTAGGCATCGCCCGGTGCAGTGAGGCCGCAGGTTGTGTTCCAGCCAACGCTCACTGTTGTGAACGCATGTTCGCCGCTCACAAGCTGCGGCGTATCTGCATCGACAGCCCCGCTTATCGTTTCATCATGTGTCCCGTTCCCCAGTTGACCATAGTCGTTGTATCCCCAGCAGTACGCTGCTCCCGCGGTAGAGATCGCACAGGTTGCATCGTATCCGGCAGAAATATGCAGATACCTCCGATCGCCAACAACGGCTACCGGTGAAGAGCTGTCATATCCATAATTGCCATCGCCAAGCTGGCCAGAATCATTATTCCCCCAGCAGTAGGCGCGCCCCTTCATCGTCAGCGCGCATGAGTGATTAATGCCGACCGCTACTTCGGAGAACTTCGACCCAGAGGCGGCAGAGGCCGATGGCGGGGTGGCGAGCAGGGCGCCTAAAAAGATGAGCAGCGTGGCGATTGAGCTGGCTGCGGTTTTCATTAGCCTCCCTACGCGGCTGAATTGCATTCAGATGACTCCCCGAGTATACCCTACGGTTTCTCGGAATCGCTCCGAACGAAATGGAATTTTCGTTATAGAGCCAGGCGGCCTTATCTGACGTTGGTGACTCGAGTGCCGCCGCGCGCTGTGGCGCAAGCGCAACGGCGAGCACCAGCGAGAAGGCACAGGCTATGTGCTGCAGTGAACGGCGTGCTTGCATTGCGGCATTTTAGCGTGCCCGCGGTTCGGATTGGTGCTGAGAGTCGGCTACCCTAATGGTGTGGACCAGTACGGTGACAATCAAGGACTCTGGATCGGCATCGCCGTCGGGGGCGCCGCCCTTGGGCTCCTCCTCCTCCTGCTCGTTACCTCGCTGCATCTTGCCGAATGCGAACAACGTGGGGATGTGATCCGCAGATATAACGACCAGTCGGGCCCGCGCTACTCCGAGGTCTACCCGGTCGAGTGGGAGTTATGGGTGAAGGAGTGCCGCGACTAGCTGCTACGCCTCGTTAACGGCGGCGAGTGGCTTGACACCGCGCAAGGTGCGCAAGCGGTTGATGCGATCGACGAGTGGCGGGTGCGTCGCCATGAAGCCTGCCGCGCGCGACTCGAAGCGCTTCACGGGGTTCACGACATAGAGGTGCGCCGTCGCCTTCGTTGCGACCTCGAGCACCTCGGTGTCGCCCGCGAGCTTCGCGAGGGCGCGCTCGAGGCCGGCAGGGTTGCGCGTCAGCTCCACGCCCGATGCATCCGCAAGATATTCGCGTTGCCGCGAGACGGCCAGCTGCACCAGGCGTGCCGCGATTGGCGCGAGGATCGCGAGGATGATAGTCAGCACGAAGAAGATCACCTGGATCGCATTGCCACCTTCGCGGTCATTGCTCCGTCGGCGTCCACCACCCCAAAAGGCCCAGCGCATCACAAGGTCGCTCAAGAGTGCGAGCGAACCGACCAGGGCGGCAACGAGCAGGCCGTAACGAATGTCGAAGTTGCGCACGTGTGAGAGCTCGTGGGCGATGACGCCGCTCATCTCTTCGCGGTCGAGCTTCGCCATGAGGCCGGCGGTGACGGCAACGCTTGCGTGCTCTGGATCTCGGCCTGTTGCAAAGGCGTTGAGCGCGGTGTCGTCGATCACATAGAGCTTCGGCTTCGGCAGATTGGCTGCGAGGCAGAGCTCGTCGACGATGTTGTCGAGCTGGCGCTCCTCTGCGCCAGCATCCGGGTTGAGGGGCTTCGCGCCAGCTGCGGCGAGGACCGCCTTATCGCCGCTGAACCAGGCGCCAAGCGTCAGGAAGAAGCCGAGAACGAAGGCGCCCAACGCGAATGGGAGCCCGCCGTCGACCGTGCCGCTGAGCGCGATCCCTGCACTTGCGCCAAACGCGGCGAGGATCGCCACCACGAGCAAGACGAGGATGAGCGACTTGCGCCGGTTATCGGCGGCAAGGTCGTAGAAGGTTGCCATTGCACGTGCCTCGCGTGACTAAGAGAGCTTGACCTGCGGAACGGCCTCCTCGGCATCTGGTGCGTCGAAGAAGTCGCGCTTAGTGAAACTAAATGCAGCGGCAAAGAGCACGCCAGGGAAGGTCTGCACCGAGTTGTTATAGGTCAGCACCGTCGCGTTGTAATGCTGACGGCTGAAGCCGATCTGATTCTCTGTTGAGGTGAGCTGCTCCTGAAGTTGGATCACATTCTCATTGGAGCGAAGCGTTGGGTAGGCCTCGACATTCGCAAAGAGCGTGCGGAGTGTTCCCGTGAGCATGTTCTCGGCCTTTGCCTGTGCGGCCGTATCGCCGCCCTGACCGGCGTTGACGGCAGCGGCACGCGCCTTCGTCACGCTCTCAAGCACGCCGCGCTCGAAGCCCTGCTGCCCCTTGACCGCCTCAACGAGATTGGGGATC
>CAIPEX010000034.1 GCA_903864185.1 uncultured Chloroflexota bacterium
CCGGGCGACAACGTCGAGATGACGGTCGAGCTGATCACCCCGATCGCGATCGAGGTTGGTCAGCGCTTCGCCATCCGCGAGGGCGGCCGCACCGTTGGTGCCGGCTCCATCACGAAGATCACGGCATAGATCATGGCGAAGCAGCGGATCCGCATTCGGCTCAAGGCGTATGACCACCGCCTCATCGATCAGTCTGCCCAGACGATCGTTGAGACGGCTCAGCGCACTGGCGCCGATGTGATCGGACCGGTGCCACTGCCAACACGGATTGAAAAGTTCACCGTGTTGCGCTCGCCATTTATCGATAAGGACTCTCGCGAGCAGTTCGAGATTCGAACACACAAGCGACTCGTCGACATCATTGAGCCAACCCCAAAAACGGTTGACGCCTTGATGCGACTCACGCTTGCGGCGGGCGTCGATATTGAAATCAAGATGTAGGGGAGAGAGATGACGATCGGACTGCTCGGCCGCAAGGTCGGGATGACCCAGGTCTTCGCAGCGGACGGCACTTCTGTGCCGGTAACGGTGCTCGCCATTGAGCCGAACACCGTGACGAAACTGCGCACCCCTGAGCAGGACGGATATACCGCCGTGCAGCTCGGCATCGAGGCTGGGAAGCGCCGCTTGAACAAGCCCGATCAGGGCCAGTTCAAGGGCGAATTGCCAGCATGCGCCGTGGTCAGGGAGTTCCGCGTTGATTCCGTTGACGGCATGACGCTTGGACAGACGCTTGACGTGAGCCTGTTCGCCGAGGGTGAACTCGTCGATGTCGTTGGCGTCTCGAAGGGGAAGGGCTTTGCCGGAACCATTAAGCGCCACAGTTTCCAGCGTGGACCAGAGACGCACGGCGCAGACCATCACCGTGAGCCAGGTTCGATTGGCGCAGGAACGACCCCAGGGCGTGTCTACAAGGGGACGCGCATGGCTGGACACATGGGTGTTGACCGCGTCACCGTACAGAAGGCATCGGTCGTGCGCGCTGACGGCGCTCTCAACGTGCTCTTGATCAAGGGTTCGGTGCCCGGCGCGATCAATTCGCTCATCTCAGTAAGCAAGTCGGTGGAGATTTAAATGGCAAGCGTCGACGTGTTCTCGAAGGCTGGAGCGAAGGTGGGGAGCGTGGAGTTGCCTGCTGCCTTCTCGAGCCCTGTCAACGAGGCGCTCATCCATCAGGCAGTTGTTTCGCAGCTGGCGGGTCGACGCTTGGGCACCCACGCAACGCAGAAGCGCGGCGCAGTCGCCGGCGGTGGCCGCAAGCCATGGCGCCAGAAGGGGACTGGACGCGCACGGCAGGGTTCCACGCGATCACCGCAGTGGAAGGGCGGCGGCGTCGTCTTCGGCCCACAGGTTCGCTCCCACGACATTCCGTTCCCAAAGCGCATGCGTCGCGCAGCCCTTCTTGGTGCCCTCACCGCGAAGGTCGAGACGCTCAAGGTGGTTGACGTGATCGGCGTAGAAGTGCCAAAGACGCAGGTCATCGCTAGCATGTGCGCGGCCCTCAAGGCAGGAAAGCGCGTCCTCGTCGTTGCTCCAACCGTGAGCAGCGCCCTTGTGAAGTCGGCCGCCAACATCCGCGACCTTTCGGTGCTTCGCGCCGATTCACTCAACGTTGTCGACCTCATCAACGCCGACACAATCATCATGGAGCAGGGTTCGCTCGCTACGATTCAGGAGGTCTACGGATGAACCGCAGCGCGCATGAGACCGTGATCCGTCCGGTGATTTCCGAGAAGTCGATCGTGCAGTCGCAGCTCGGCAAGTACACCTTTGAGGTGCACCCTGACGCGTCGAAGATCGAGATTGCGGCAGCAGTCGCAGTCCTCTTCACGGTGAAGGTCGCCGAGGTGAATGTCTTGACGACAAAGGCGAAGTCGACCCGCGGCACCCTTTCCCGCAGCCCGTTCCCTGGCAAGACAACCCCATGGCGCAAGGCCGTGATCACCCTCGCCCCAGGCGAGAAGATTCAGTTCTTCGAGGGGGTCTAACCATGCCACTACGTCGAATGAAGCCAACAAGCGCCGGGGTCCGTGGTATGACCATGGCCATCAACGACGACATCACGACACGTGAGCCGCACAAGCCGCTCATGGAGAAGATGGTCCGCGGTTCGGGACGCAACAACCAGGGGAAGATCACCGTTCGCCATCGCGGCGGTGAGCAGAAGCGCCTCTATCGCATCATCGACTTCCGTCGCAATAAGTTTGGTATTCCAGCACGTGTGGCAACGGTTGAGTACGATCCAAATCGCTCAGCCCGCATTGGCCTCTTGCACTACGCCGACGGTGAGAAGCGCTACATGCTGTTGCCAAACGGTCTCAACGTGGGCGACATGATCGAGTCGGGACCGAACGCCGAAGCGAAGCTCGGCAATGCCCTCCCGCTCGGTCGCATGCCACTCGGTACGACGATCCACAACATTGAGCTCGTCCCTGGAAAGGGCGGACAGATGGTTCGCTCTGCCGGCACAGCGGCCCAGCTTGTTGCAAAAGAGGGCGCATTCGCCACAATCCGCATGCCTTCGAATGAGATGCGCCTTGTGCCACTGCTCTGCATGGCGACGGTTGGACAGGTGTCGAACCTCGACCATGAGAACATGGCGATCGGCAAGGCTGGTCGCGCACGCCGCATGGGCAAGCGCCCAGAGGTTCGTGGGTCAGCAATGAACCCTGTCGATCACCCACACGGCGGCGGCGAAGGCAAGGCACCAACGGGTATGCCTCCGAAGACGCCGTGGGGCAAGACAGCGATGGGTCTACGAACCCGTCGCAACAAGAAGACGCAGCGGCTTATCGTCCGCTCGCGACACGCGAAGTAGAGGGGAGGGGCCATGTCTCGTTCAAGCAAGAAGGCGCCTTTCATCGAGAAGCGACTCCTTGGCCGGATTCAGGCAATGAATGCGGTGAATGAGAAGCGCGTCGTGAAGACCTGGTCGCGCGCCTCGGTGATCTACCCAGACTTCATCGGCCACACGGTCGCCGTCTACAACGGACGGAAGCACGTGCCCGTCTTCATTACGGAGAACATGGTCGGACACCGACTCGGTGAGTTCTCGCCTACCCGACTCTTCAAGGGTCACTCACGCGTTGACCGAACGACCGCTGTTGCTGCTCCCTCAGCGCCTAGCGCAAAGGCGGGATCATGAGCGTCCGCGTGAAGGCAACCGCTAAGTACGTGCGTGGGTCTACTCGCCGCGCGCAGCTTGTCGTGCGCGCGATCAAGGGGAAGCCTGTCTCCACTGCTGCCTCAATCCTGCGCTTCTTGCCACATGCATCTGCGCGTGATGTCGCCTCTGTACTCAAGAGCGCAACGGCAAACGCGGAGAACAACCACGGGATGGCCGTGGAGCGCCTCTGGGTCGTTGACGCCAGCGCCGATGAGGGACCAACCTTGAAGCGATTCCGTCCGCGCTCGCAGGGCCGTGCGTTCGCGATCCATAAGCCAATGACACATATCACGGTCGTCGTGAGCGAGAAGGAGGGCTGATCATGGGCCAGAAGGTTCACCCCATCGGCTTCCGCCTTGGCGTCACGAAGACGTGGAGCGCCCAGTGGTATGCCGGTAAGGACTACACGAAGCTCCTGCAGGAGGACCTGCGCATCCGCAAGCTCGTCGAAGTGAAGTTGGCTGCCGCGAGCATCTCAAAGGTCGAGATTGAGCGTGGTCTTGGCTACGTGACGGTCACCGTCCATTCCGCGAAGCCAGGTGTCGTCATCGGCAAGGGCGGCCAGAATGTTGAGGTCCTCCGCAAGGAGATCGGCGAGATTAGCGCCGGGAAGGTGAAGCTCGAGATCAAAGAGATTCGCCAGCCCGACCTTGACGCCTTCCTCGTTGCTGCTGCGATCGGCGCACAGTTGACGCGTCGCATTGCCTTCCGCAAGGCCTTGAAGCAGGGGATCCAGCGTTCGATGAAGGCTGGGGCGAAGGGCGTGAAGATCATGGTCTCCGGTCGCCTTGGTGGTGCCGAGATGAGCCGCACGGAGTGGGACCGCGATGGTCGGCTTCCGCTGCAGACGCTGCGCGCCGATATTGACTTCGCTGTCTTCCACGCGTCGACCACCTTCGGCCGCATCGGCGTGAAGGTCTGGATCTACCGCGGCGATGCTCCTGCGGATGTATTGAAGCCGAAGCCAATCAGTGAGAACACGGGGGCAGGAGCGTAATCATGTTGATGCCAAAGCGCGTGAAGTGGCGGAAGGTGCAGCGAGGACGAATGTCCGGCCCTGCAAAGTCTGGCCGTACCGTTGCGTTCGGCGAGTACGGTCTTGCTACGACTGAATGCGCCTGGGTCACGGCCCGCCAGATTGAAGCCGCACGTCGCGCAATGACGCACTCGATTAAGCGCGGTGGCAAGGTCTGGATCCGCATCTTCCCCGACAAGCCGATCACGAAGAAGCCTGCAGAGACACGCATGGGTTCCGGTAAGGGCGCCCCAGACCAGTGGGTCGCCGTCGTGAAGCCAGGACGTATTTTGTTCGAAGTTGCCGGCATCACCCGCGCCGAGGCGACGGAGGCATTCCGCCTCGCCTCGATGAAACTTCCGGTGAGCACGGTTACGCTTGAGCGCGATGCCGCACTTGGCGATGTCGTCTTCGGCAAGAAGTTCCTCCAGAAGGTTGCACTCGGCCTCCCGCTTGAGGAAGAGGCTCCAGTGCCCGCAGCAACTGATGCTCCGAAGGAGC
>CAIPEX010000035.1 GCA_903864185.1 uncultured Chloroflexota bacterium
CTCTCAACGGCTGCAGGCGTTGCACTCGTTGAGGCGCGCATCGCCGATCATGTGCGCCCACTTGATCTTGTGGTGAACAACGCAGGCTACGGCCGCTTCGGCAAGATCACAGAACTCGACGCCGATGGTGAGACCAACGAAGCGATGCTCAACGTGATCGCACTCGCTCGACTCTCGCGCGCGGCACTTGTTGCGATGGCGCCACGCAAGCGCGGTGCGATCCTCAACGTCGCCTCGGTCGCATCGTTTCTCCCGTTCCCAGGCTTCACGACCTACGCGGCGACGAAGGCATTCGTGCGCAGTTTCACCCTCGCGCTCCACGAAGAGGCGCGCCCGCTCGGCATTCGCGTCACCTGCGTGGCACCGGGCTACACGCCGAGCGGCTTCCAGGAGCGTGGCGGCCTCTCACTTACGGGGACGCCCGGCTTCATGTTGACGAGCGCCGACTTTGTTGCCCGTACGGCACTCGATGCCGTTGAGGCAGGGCAGGCGCTCGTGGTGCCAGGCTGGATGAACGCGATCGCAGCGCGCATCCTTGGCATCTTGCCGAGCGGCCTTCAGCGCCGCGTCGGTGCACTCGCCTCGAAGGTGACGCGTTAAGGGCGCAGCACCCAGGTCGCGCCGGTCGGCGCATCGGTGAGCTCTACTCCTAGCGCCTCAATCGCCTCGCGAATGGCGTCGGCGTCTGCGTAGCGTTTCTCTGCACGCGCAGCAGCACGGAGCGCGATCAGGCGCTCCACGGCTGGGGCGATGGAGCTCTGAGATGGAACGCCATGCTCGACGACGGCCGCCTCAGGGGCACCAACCGGCGCAGGAATGCGGTGCGCCGGTGGCACGACCGCGCCAGAGAATCGCGCGACGAACGTGTTGAGCGGTTCACTCGCGCCAGCATGGAGTGCAATCTCACCGACTCCGGCAATGCGAATTGTCACCGCACCCTTCCCGTGAACGCTCACGAGTTCTGCGCCAAAATCAATCGATAGGGCGGTATGCTCATCAATGCCCAGAACAGCAACGCCAGCGGGAAGATCCTGAGTGAGTTGCACCAGGCGCGCCTCGCCGATATAGCAACGTGATGTGTCGTGCGTTGCACCTTCTGCATTGTTCCAATGCGGAATGATTGCGGCGCGAATTCCCGTGATCGCCCCGAGTAGATTGAGGCCGTTGATCCACGTTGCGTTAAGCCCCGCCTTATAGAGCTCGTACACGGGCAGCGTCATCGTGCCTGCTGCTGCTGCACCAGCCGACGAGGTGACGAGTGTTGCACCGGCATCAATGCGTGCGATCAGGCGGTCAATGATTGGTGTGTCTGCCCACCGTGCAACAGCGCGAGTCGGCGAACCAGGCCCAAGGAAGATGAGATTTGCGCTGTCGAGTGCAGCGAGTGTCGGCGCAAATGCTGTGGGGGGAAGGTCGGCACCGGCACGCCCTGTTTCGGGGAGGCCCACGACCGTTGTCGGCACCCCTACCTTCGATCGAAAGAAGACGGCGATCTTCTCGCCCATCTCCGCGCGATTTGTCTGGAAGTCGTACGAACCATCAAGGGCGACGAGCGATGCGGGCGTAGTGCGCTTTGGAAGTGAGGCGATGAGCGCACGGTGGAGTGGCGCCATAGAGGGGCCGATCTCTCCGGACCCGATCAGAACAATGCGACCCGAACGTCTTGTCCCCTCCATAGGGAGAGTATGGCGCAGCGGCAGGAGGGAGCCTACGATCACGCGATGGCACATCTCTATCTCTCAGGCGGCGGCTTCGGCGTGCACTCCCAGGCGTGGCCAGAGGCGCTCGCCTGGCTCGCCTCACACCGCGGCGAGATTGGGCTCGCCTCACTCGCCTCTGATGAGACCCGACAGGCCGAGATGCTGCAGGCGACCCTTGCCGCTCGTGGGCGAATTGCACACCTCATCCCACTCGGCGATGCAGGGGAGTCCTACTCCACGATTTTTCTCTGCGGCGGTGACGCCACCCGCCTCGCCGGTGACCCGCAGCGTCGCGCAGCTCTCGAGCGATGGCTCGCGCGCGACGATCTCACCCTCGTCGCTGATTCTGCTGCAGCGATGGCGATGGGTCGACGTGCTGCATCGTGCACGTGTGGCGGCCATCCGATCCGCGTCATCGATGGGCTCGCGCTTCTCGGTGATTGGAGTGTGCTCGCCCATGCAAGTGGACCCGATGATCCACGACTCACTGAACTTGCCGATGGGCAACGTTCCGACTCTGGTCGCCAACTTGCACTCCCGACCGGCGCAGCAGTTGAGGTGTTGATGAGCAATGGTACCGTTGCACTGCGCAGTGTTGCCTGGTCGCGCGTCCCCGTACGCCTTACGGCGCGCGACGATTCACAAAGCGGCAGCGCTGCGTAACGGGGCAGGTCGCACAGGTTGGTCGCAGCGCATCGCAGTGCCCGCGTCCATGTCGGATGAGCGCAACGTGCGCCTCGTACATTGCCTCGGGCGGTACAAGGTGGAGCCACGCATCGTGAGCAAAGGCCAGGCTCGCTTTCGGTGGCAGGAGGCCGATGCGCTTGCTCACCCGCTCCACGTGGGTATCGACTGGCATGAGCGGCACGCCGAAGCAGAACAACATGACGATCGATGCGGTCTTCGGGCCAATGCCAGGGATTGCGGTGAGCCATGCGCGGGCAGCGAGCGGCTCCATGGCGGCGAGAAAGTTGAGATCGTAGGTCCCGCTCTGGAGGCGTGTTGCACGGAGCGCCGCCTTGATGCGCGGAGCTTTCTGTGCGGCGAGACCACCGCTCCGAATCGTTGCGGCGAGGGAGCGGACTGGTGCTCGTTCAACCTCCCCCCAGGAGGGGTATCGCGCGCGCAGCGCAGCAAAGGCACGCTCCGCATTCGTGTCGCTCGTGTTCTGGCTCAAGATGGTCGTGACGAGTTCGCTGATCGGGTCGAGGCGGGGCTTCCACGCAGGGTGCCCGTAGAGCTCTGCGAGGCCGGCGAGCACGTCCGCTGCGAGCCCAGGGCGGCGCCGCTCAAGGCTCACGGCCCACGCTCGGGCAGGATCGGCGCTCCTTCTTGGCATGGGCTGATCGTAGCCGTGCGCAGGGTGCGCCCTGCGCGGCGGTGGCGGCACACGGGCGTACAACCCGCCATCCTGTCGGGAGCCTAAGGGGCCACGCAGCGAGCCCTCGCTGCGCTCTTAGATGTGGGAGGACTAGAAGAGATGGCACAACGGACTGCAAGCTCGGGCGTCAAGATCACGGTCCCGTCGACGTGGATCGCATCGTGGACGCTCTACGACCTCGCGAACACGATCTGGTCGTACGGAATCTTCTCGTACGCGATCGGCCTCTATCTCACCAGTGAGAAGGGGCTCGGTGAGTCGCAGGGAAACCTGTGGCTTCAGATCTCGATCGCCCTCTCGGTCGGCATCAATGCGTTGATCTCGCCAGCAATCGGTGCGATCTCCGATCGTGCCGGCCGTCGCATGCCGTATCTCCTCTTCTTCACCGTGCTGGCGATCGTTCCGGCAATCTTCATCCCTTCGGTGCCGGTCGGCCTTGGCGTGGTGCTCTTCTGCATCGCGAACTTTGGCTACCAGTCATCACTCGTCTACTACGACGCCACGATCAAGCTCGTGAGCACCCCAGAGAATCGCGGGTGGGTTTCGGGGCTTGGTAACGGCCTCGGTTATCTCGGCACGATTTTGATCGGCGTGATCATCCTCTTTGGCGGCCTCTCAGTCGAACAGGTCTTCGTGCTCGCGCCGATCCTGTTCGGTGTGCTGGCCATCCCGATCTTCATCTTCATCAAGGAGATCCCAGAGCCAGCCGGGAAGGCAGTGAAAGGCAACTCGCTCCTCGCAACACTCAGCACGATCCGCGAGCTCGGCAAGTTCCCTGGCCTGAAGCGCTTCCTCACAGCGCGCTTCTTCTACACCGACGCACAGAACACCGTGATCTCGATCATGGCGATCTTTGCCGTGCAGGCGGTCGGCTTCACGCAGGGAGAGGCGAACTATGTGTTGGTCGCCCTCGCAACGACCGCCGTCATTGGTGGTCTGGTGTGGGGTCGACTCACCGACAGCCAGGGGCCGAAGGCAACATTGAACCGCGTGCTCGCGCTCTGGGCAGTGGCGCTCGTCATCGGCTCGCTCTTCGTCTCGCCGATCCCGTTCATCGTTGCGGGCGTCATCCTCGGCTTCGGCTTCGGTGGCCTCTCGGGAGCCGATCGCATCCTGATGTATCGCCTCTCACCACCCAAGCAGCTCGGTGAGTTCTACGGCCTGTACGGCCTCGTCGGCAAGGGATCGCAGGTGCTCGGTGGGCTCCTCTATGGAGGCACGATCTTCCTGCTTCACCCTGTCCTTGGGAACGGCGCGTATACCGTTGGCCTGCTGACCCTACTCGCCACGATGCTCATTGGTTGGTACCTCTTGCAAGGAGTGCCAGAGCAGCGCGAGGGGTAACTCGCGGTCTGTACTCCGCCTAGCTGGTGGAGAAGAGCGAACGAGCGATGCGATTGATGTCGCTCTGACGCGGGCGCCATCCGAGGAGTTTTGCCGCGCGGTCGATATTTGCGACGAGGCTTGCCGGGTCGCCGTCTCGTCGCGGCTGCTGGTCGATTTTTACGGAGAGTTTGCTCGCCCGCTCCACGGCTCCAATCGCCTCACGGACACTCGTGCCAGTGCCACTTCCGATGTTGATGGCCGCAAACGTGCTGCCGATCTTCCCCTTCTGTAGCGCTGCAAAGGCGGCGGCATTCGCTGCCGCTACATCGGCAATGTGGACATAGTCGCGGAGTGCCGTTCCATCTGGGGTGGGGAAGTCTGCACCAAAGAGCGTGAACGGCTCGCCGGATTGGGCGGCCGCGACAATGCGTGGCAAGAGGTGCGTCTCGGGCGTATGTCGTTCACTCACGCGCTCGGTTGCGCCGGCAACGTTGAAGTAGCGAAGCGCGAGTACCTGTATGTCAAATGCCTGCGCGTAACTGCGTAGTGCGTGCTCGAATGCGAGCTTTGTTGCGCCGTACGGATTGATTGGGGCGGTCATCGAATCTTCAGGGATCAGCGCCGACTGCGCACCGCCGTAGACGGCAGCGCTCGACGAGAAGACAAAATGGCGGATCCCTGCGTTCTGTACGGCGTCGAGCAGGTTGAGGCTGCCGATGAGGTTATCGCGGTAGTAGCGCTCAGGCTTCTCCATGGAGTCGGAGACGATGCTGCGCGCAGCGCAATGGAGCACGGCATCAATCCGCGCATCGCGGATAAGGTCGCCGACGCGGTCGCGATCGACGTATGAGCCGGTGACCGACGAGGCCGCGTTCGGGATCAGATAGCTGTCGCCCGTGGAGAGGTCGTCGAGGATCACGACGCGATGCCCAGCCTCGATGAGCGCATCGGCCGAAGCGGCGCCAACGTAGCCTGCACCGCCAGTTACGAGAATCGTCAGTGGTTCATTCGCCATGCGGCAATCCTAGGGCAGCGAACTGCGACGCACCTCGGCGGCACGGGAGAGGAGTGCGTCCGCCGTGTTAGGGACGCGACCGTGAGCGGCATCAATGACGAGCTGGCCCAAGAGCTCGCCGACCCACGCGCCAGGGGCCTCGCCGCAGTGTGCGACGAGCAGGTCGCCGTCGATGGCGAGGTCGTGGGCGGCCGCAGGGAGTGCGTCGGCATCGGCCGCCTCACATGCCGCGAGCATTGAGGTTGCACATGCTGAGGCCCGCCCCGTTGCAATGCGCCGACGCAGCTGGCGGGCCGCATCGCGTGCGTCACCGTTGGCGATAGCGGCGGCAATGCGCAGATCGATTGCGCGTGCGCGCCCACCACCTGCAAGCTCCGCCTCGTTGCTCATGCGGTCGATGGTGCGAATGGTGCGAATTTCATGGATGGTCGCCCGTGGTCGTCGCCACGATTCGAGCGTTGCGGCAACGTCCTCGTCGTCAACGATCTGTGCGAACAGTTCTGCGAGGCGACCGAGCGGGTCGTATGCAGGAGTGCCGGCGGCACCGCCAATCGACTCGACGCGCTTCGGAATCTCGTCCGCCCAGTCGGCGGCGAGGGCGGGCGCAATTGCAGCGATAAGTCCGAGGTCGTAGGCGATCTGCAGGGCAAGGGCTGGACGAGCTGCTGCAAGCACGCCGTCCATCTCGGCACCAATCCGTTCACCCGAGAGGCGTGCAGCTAGGCCTGCATCACGCTGGATTGCTGCTGCAGTCGCAGGCTCGATGGTGAGTGCGAAGCGCGCGGCAAAGCGAATCGCGCGGAGCATGCGGAGCGCATCTTCGCGGAACCGCTCGGCCGGATCGCCAACGGCACGCACGATCCCTGCGGCCAGGTCTTCAGCTCCACCATACGGGTCGATGAGGGCGCTATCGGTCACGGGGTCGAGGCGGCGGCTCGACTCTGGTGCGAGGCCGAATGCCATCGCATTGATGGTGAAATCACGACGCGCAAGATCGCCCTCGATGCGCTGCAGGAAGACGATCGAGTCGGGGCGGCGCGCGTCGCTGCTCGCGCCATCGGCGCGGAAGGTTGTCACCTCGCGGACGATTCCCGCCTCGGTCGGCACGCCAACCGTACCGAAGCGGTTCTCGTATTCGGCATTCGGAAAGATGATGCGCATCTGATCGGGCGTCGCCTCAGTCGCAAGGTCCCAATCGGCTGGTGTGCGGCCGACAAGCGCATCGCGCACGGCGCCACCAACAACATAGGCACCGAATCCAGCGGTACGAAGCGCGCGCATCACGCCTGCAACATCGGCAGGCAATGCGGCGCGAATCGCCGCCGGGTTCACGCGCCGCTCGCTGCTGCGCCCTCTCCAATAAAGAGGAAGTCGCGCCAGGCCGCGTAGGCCGTGTTGCGGAGGTAGGGCAGGAAGATTGCGTAGACATCGCATCGTGGTTCATAGGGGCGACGGCGCAACTGTAGGCCTGCCGATTCTGGGAGTCGATCACCCTTACGGTGATTGCAGGTCATGCAGGCGGTGACAAGGTTCTCCCATGACCATGAGTCGCCACCACGACTCTTTGGGATCACATGGTCGATCGTGAGTGAGACACCCGCGCGGCCACAGTATTGGCACATGTGCTTGTCGCGCGCGAAGATCTCTTTGCGGCTGAGCTTTGCGCGCGGTCGCGGACGACGAACGCGGTGGCGGAGGCGCACCACGGATGGTGCGGTCCAGCTTCGCGACGCGCTGCGGATCGGTGCGCCTTCAGCAAGGATCTCTGCCTTACCCCCAATGACGAGGCGGAAGGCGCGGGGGAGTGAGGCGACATTCAGCGGTTCGTAGTCCTGGTTCAGGATGAGGACTTCAGTATTCATCGCGCCGCGATCGTAGCAGCAGGATCGAGGAGTTCAACAGGGTCGCCGCTCTGCACCGGCCCCTCGCGGAGGACCCGCGCATACCAGCGCGTGTCTTCTGGTCGCACCTTCGCGCTCACGCGGGCGATGCGCCAGTCGCTGAAGCAGGTCGCGATGTTCTTGCAGGGAGCGGCCGGCTCGGTCAGCTCAATGATGGGCCCGCCTGCTGCGTCGCCAATGCGGAGCGTGTCACCCGCGGCGAGCCCTCCGAGATCGAGGCCCGAGAGGGTGAGGTTCTCGCCCAGCGCGCCAGGATAGAGGTCGTGCCCGTCGGCATTGACGCGACCGATCTGCTCGACCCCGTAGAGGCAGACCGCCTTCGACGGGCCGCCATGGACCGGCGGCTTGCTGCGCTGCCCGTCACCAGCCAGGCCGAGGGTGCCGATCGTGGTGCGTGCAATCGGTCGCTTCGGCACGCCGCCCGGGAAGGAGACATTCACGCTCGCGATCTGGCCGCGCGCACCAGGTCGGGCACGTGGGATCAGAACGCGCCCAGCCGCAAACCCTCGCTCCTCGTCGTTCAGTCGTATCTCGTCAGCCATCGTAGCCCTGATGGTATGCGAGAATCGTGCCATGGCAGCGAAGAAGAGCACGGCAAAAAAGTCGACCTGGGTCACGAAGAAGGGCCTCGCCCAGATGCTGAAGGGCGGCGTGATCATGGACGTGGTCACCCCTGCCGAAGCGAAGATTGCCGAAGAGGCTGGCGCCGTCGCCGTGATGGCGCTGGAGCGCGTCCCATCCGACATTCGCCGCGATGGTGGCGTCGCGCGGATGAGCGACCCCGACATGATCAAGGGGATTCAGGCGGCCGTCTCGATCCCTGTGATGGCCAAGGCACGCATCGGCCATATCGCCGAGGCACGCATCCTTGAGGCGCTCGACGTCGACTACATCGACGAGTCCGAGGTGTTGACGCCAGCCGACGATCGCAATCACATCAACAAGCACGACTTCAGGGTGCCGTTTGTCTGCGGCTGCAAGGATCTCGGCGAGGCACTTCGACGCATTAACGAGGGTGCAGCAATGATGCGCACCAAGGGCGAGGCGGGCACCGGCAACATCGTTGAGGCGGTACGCCACATTCGCACGGTGAGCGAGCAGATCGCCGCCTTGCGTGGCAAGGGCGAGAAGCACCTGCGCAACGTTGCGAAAGAGGCGCGCGTACCGTACGAGCTTGTGCGCGTTGTTGCGAAGGCGGGGCGACTCCCTGTCGTGAATTTCGTTGCCGGCGGCATCGCAACGCCAGCCGATGCTGCGCTCTCGATGATGCTCGGCGCCGATGGCGTCTTTGTCGGCTCAGGCATCTTCAAGTCGAAGAATCCGGCCAAGACCGCTGCCGCAATTGTTCAAGCGACAACGCACTGGGCCAACCCACAGATCCTCGCCGAGGTTTCTGCGGGGCTCGGTGAGGCGATGCGTGGGATTGAGATGCGCACCATCCCTGAGGCTGAGCGACTCTCTAAGCGCGGCTGGTAGCAGTGGCGGCGCGCAGCGCCTCATCGGCAAAGCCAGTGATTGGCGTCCTCGCCGTTCAAGGTGATTTTCGCGAGCACCTCGACACCCTCGAAACGATTGGCGCGACCGGTCGCGAGGTTCGCCTCCCAGCAGATCTACACGGGCTCTCCGGGCTCATCCTTCCTGGTGGCGAGAGCACGGCGATGCGGAAGTTGCTCCATCGCTGGAACCTCGTTGCACCGATTCGTGATCTTGCCGCGCGCGGAGCGCCGATCCTTGGCACATGCGCTGGCGCGATCATCCTCGCGAACCGCATTGCGGATGGCGACGAGCCCGTCCTCTCACTGCTCGATGTGGAGGTGCGTCGCAATGCATTCGGTCGACAGCTGGAGTCGTTTGAGGCCGACCTCCAGATGCGCGGCCTGCGCAGCGATGGCGGCGCACTCACGATGCACGCAGTCTTCATTCGCGCACCAGAGATCCTCTCGGTAGGAGCGAAGGCCGAGACGGTCGCCACACTCGATGACGGCCGCGTCGTCGCCGCACGACAGGGGAACGTGCTCGGAATCTCGTTTCACCCAGAGATTGCCGGCGAGGTACGCGTGCACCGCTGGCTCGTGAACCAGGCACGACGCACGCGCATCGCACCGGCTCGATGAGCAGCGAACGCGGGAGCGTTCGTCTCGCCCGACCGACCGACCTGCCCGCCCTCGCAGCACTCTCCCGCGCGGCACGGCACTCGCTCGGCCTCCCGCTCGAACCGGAAGCACTGAGCCTCTACCGACTCTTTCGTGTGCCGCTCGGCCTGCTTCGCGCGAGCGATTTGATCTGGGTGAGCACCGACGCAGGAACGATCGATGGGCTCGTGCGCATCGATGCAGACGCACACGGCGACTGGAGCATCGTCGAACTTGACGCGATCGGCAGTCGCGACCAGCGCGAGGTGCGCATGTCGCTGATCGACCGTGTGGTGCGCGAGGCAGGGCGCCGCGGTGTGCCACGCATCCATGTTGCATGTGCCGACGTCCACGAAAATACTGAGCTGCTCGCTGCTTCTGGCTTTCGCGCATATGCAGACGAGACGATCTTCTTGCGGCACGCGGCACCAGCACCAGCGCGTCCTACAGCAATGCAGTTGCGTCCACTGCATGCGAGTGATGCGCACGATCTTGCGCGCGCGTATGCGCAGACGACGCCAGCGAGCGTCCTCCATGTCGAAGACTTCTCGCTGCGCGACTGGGGGGCAGGCTGCAACCGGATGGGCGCCGCGTGCATCGATCTCACCCGCACTGCGCTTAGGTGAGAGCGCCGCGTTCGCCTTAAGCACCGAGCCAGGCGCACTCGCAGGGTGGCTGCTTGCTGGCGTGGCGAGCGAGTCGGGCGAGCGGCACCCCCATGCGCTGCGCATCTTCCTGCGCCCCGACGTTGACCCAGCGTTGGCGATCGCACTCGGACTCAATGAGATCGGTGATCGTGCGACAGCACGCGGCAATAACGGGAACCCAGTCTTGGCGGTGGTGCGCGGCTACGAGGCAGGCCTCCAGGCGCCGCTTGCGGCGGCGGGCTTCCTCCCCGTTGGCCACGTGCGCCTCTATCTCCGCGAGAGCCGCGTGCGCCTGACCGCGCCAGCCCTCCTTCCTGCCACGGGGTAGCCCTCAACCCTGCGCCGCGGTAGGATCGTGCCAATGAGCGTTGCTCGCGATCCCCTCACCGGTGCCCAGGCAGGCACACAAGATGAGGCCATTGTCGACAATCTCGAGCTACTCCTCGCCTGCCTGCCAGGCGAGATCGTCGGTTCGCTTCGCGAACTTGCGACCCACGAGGAGCTCGCGGCTGGTCGCGACGGCCTCCTTGAGATCGTCCTCGACCTTGGGCGGCGCCCAGAGGCGCGGCTGACCACCGGCGACGTCACGCTGCTTGAGCGCGAGATCACCGATGAAGATCTCAACTGGGTCATCTCGCGTATCGGCGATTTCGGCGGCGACAATCGCGCCGGCATTGAGCGCACGCTGCATCGCATCTCGGCGATCCGCAATCGCGCCGATCGCGTCGTTGGCCTCACCTGTCGCGTCGGGCGATCTGTGTTCGGCACGATTGAAATCTTGCGCGACCATATTGAAGCAGGCCGCTCCATTCTCATCATGGGTCGACCAGGCGTTGGCAAGACGACAATGCTCCGTGAAGCGGCGCGCGTGCTCGCGTCGGAGTTCTCGAAGCGCGTTGTCGTTGTCGACACATCAAACGAGATTGCAGGCGATGGCGATATTCCGCACCCAGCTATCGGGAAGGCGCGACGGATGCAGGTGAGCTCGCCAGAGCGACAGCACCTCGTCATGATCGAGGCGGTTGAAAACCACATGCCCGAAGTGATCGTGATCGACGAGATCGGCACCGAGGCAGAGGCGATCGCTGCGCGCACGATCGCCGAGCGCGGCGTGCAACTGATCGGCACAGCGCACGGAAATAGCTTGGAAAATCTCATGTTGAATCCAACCCTCACCGACTTGATTGGTGGGATCCAGACGGTGACCCTCGGTGATGACGAGGCGCGTCGTCGACGCACGCAGAAGAGTGTTCTCGAGCGCAAGGCGCCGCCAACCTTCGATGTGATTGTTGAGATCATCGAGCGCGATCACATCTTGGTGCACGAAGATGTTGCGGCCACGGTCGACGCAATGTTGCGCGGCGATGCCGTTGCCCCCGAGGAGCGCTGGCGCGATGAGGGTGGTGTGCGCCGCAGCCAGCAGCGCATTCGCCCGGGGCAGCAGGCGCAGGGTGAGGCGCGCCGCTTCGGTGGCCTCACGCCAGCCGATGGACGCGGTGACTGGCGCGGGAGTCGCGACGAGGGGCAGGGCGGCTGGCGCCGACACCGAGATCGCTCGCGCCGCGCCATCGAGAACGTTCCTGGCGGCACCGCCCCTGCGGCGATTCCTGCGTTTGACGAGCGCGGCGGCAGCTGGAGGCCCGACCGCGGCTGGCAGCGCGAGAGCATGGCGAGCGTCGTGCGCGACCTGGATGATGAGCCACGTGCGCGCACGGTTGACGGCGCAGCGACTCCAGCGGAATGGGATGAGGCACCGCCAGCCGACGATCTCGCGCATCAGCGCTCGAATCTTCCGGAGCTTCGCATCTTGGCGCACGGTATTTCGCGCAAGAAGCTCGAGGTCGCAATTCGTGAACTTGGCCTCCCGGCATCGAGCGCGCGCGGCGCACACGATGCCGATGTGGTGGTGACACTACGCAACGAGTTTAAGCAGCAGGGGGCACCACTCGTTGAGGCCGAAGGGCGTGGCATTCCAATTCATGTGCTCAAGTCGAACGCTGCAGAACAGATGGAGCGCGCGCTCCTTGAGATGTACCACCTTGCCGAAGATCCACGCGAAGAGGCGCTTCGTGAGGTACGCACGGGCGTCACCGAGGTGCAACGCACCGCGCACCCGGTGGAGCTTGCACCGCAGAATGCCTATATCCGCCGCCTGCAACATCAAGTTGCAGGCGAGGCTGGGGTGACAAGCAGTTCGCGCGGACGCGATCCACATCGTCGCGTGCGACTCGAGCCCGCCGGTCGGGCAACGAGCACGCCGCGCCGCCGTCGCTAGCGATGTTCATCGCCTTCGAAGGTCCTGATGGCTCAGGAAAATCGACGCAACTCGCACACCTTGCCGAGCATCTTCGCAACGCCGGCCACGAGGTTGTCGCGGTGCGCGAGCCGGGCGGAACGCCGGCAGGCGAGCTGATTCGCGCCATCCTCCTCGGCGAAGGCGGCGACATTGCACTCGACCCACGCGCCGATGCGCTCCTCTTTAATGCCTCGCGCGCACAACTCGTCGCCGAGGTGATTCGCCCGGCACTCGCTCGTGGTGCAGTCGTGCTCGCCGACCGCTTCGCCGCCTCGACGCTTGCCTACCAGGGGTACGGGAGCGGCCTGCCGCTCGTTGAGCTGCGGGCGATGATCGCGTTCGCCACGGGTGGCCTCACGCCCGACCTCACCCTACTCTTCGACCTTCCCGCCGATGCCGGGCTCGCCCGCAAGTCGGGCGACGGGCGCACCCGCTTTGAAGAGGGGTTCGATACCGCCTTTCACGAGCGTGTCGCGGCGGGCTTCCGTGCGCTCGCGGCGGAGGAGCCAGACCACTGGCACACCTTTAATGCAGGGGAGGCACCAGAACGACTCGCCCACGAGGTTGCAGGGGTGGTCGACGCGGCCCTGACACGCCGCAGCTAGTTCTCTGCGCCCGAACGCCGCACGCCGCTACAATCCCTCAATGGCGACGCCGTTCACCTCCAAGGTTGATACGCTTCGGCCGGCCTACGGCTTCGATGACATTTCTCTCGCCCCTGGCACCGATACGATCGACCCTGCAGACGTTGATCTCGCACAAGATTTTTGTGGCATCCCGCTTGCGTCACCCATCATCGCCTCCGCGATGGACGCGGTTGTTTCACCTACGACCGCCGGCCTGATTCGCGCGCAAGGGTGTCTTGCAGCGATCAACCTTGAGGGACTCTGGTTCCGTTATGCCGACCCAGCTCCATGTTTTGCCGCCATTGCCGCCGCACCAAAAGAGAGCGTGCAGGCACTCTTCGCCCAGCTCTACGCGCAGCCGATTGACGCAACGCTGATCCCGCGTCGTATTGCGGAGATGCGCGCAGCCGGTGCACCCGCGATCGTGGCGGCGACACCGCAGGCGATCGGCACATACGGCGATGCAGTGATCGCCGCGGGGGTCGACCTGCTCATCATCCAGAGCCAGGTCTCATCGGCACGACATATCGCAAGTGGGTACGCACCACTCGAGCTCTCCGCGTTTGTTGCGCGTGCTGGTGCTCCCGTTGCAATCGGCAACACTTCGAACGCTGCCGCGGCCTATGCGCTCATGGAGCAAGGGGCGGCAGCAATCTTCGTCGGCGTTGGACCAGGCAATGCATGCACGACGCGCGAGGTGCTTGGGATCGGCGTGCCGCAAGTCACCGCAGTGAGCGACGTTGCTGCCGCACGTGATGCCTACCTTGCCGATAGCGGTCGCTACGTTCCCGTTGTTGCCGACGGCGGCATTCGCAAGGGCGGCGAGATCGCCAAGGCGCTCGCCGTTGGTGCAGATGTGGTGATGATCGGTTCACCGCTCGCGCGCGCAAGCGAGGCACCCGGGCACGGCTACAACTGGGGGATGGCCGCGCCATCGCCAACCCTTCCGCGCGGCACGCGCATTGAGGTCGGGACAGTTGGCAGCATCGAACAGGTTCTCAACGGCCCTTCGCGCGTCACCGATGGAAGCGAGAACCTGATCGGCGCAGTTCGACAGTCAGCCGCCGCACTCGGGGTGCGTAACGTGCGCGGCTTCCGTGATGTCGAGGTGATGCATGCACCCGCAGCGGCGACTGAGGGGAAGAGCTGGCAGCGTGGGCGCTAAGCAGCCCGTCGATATGGTGCACGGCGGCATCGTCGTCCTTGATTTTGGTAGCCAGTTCGCGCAGCTGATTACGCGCCGCGTGCGTGAACTGAATGTTCATGCGGTGCTCCTCCACTACGACACACCAATCGCCGAGCTCCTTGCACGCAAGCCGGCCGGCATCATCTTGAGCGGCAGCCCATCATCGGTGTATGACACCGATGGGCCGAAGCCCGACGCGGCGCTTTGGACGTGTGGCATTCCGATCCTTGGCATCTGCTACGGCGTGCAGCTAATGGCGCAGCAACTCGGCGGCGAGGTCGGTCCATCTGTGCGACGCGAGTACGGCCCCGCCGATATCCAGGTGAGCGACGCATCATCGCCACTCTTGCGCGGCGTGGGTGACGCAGATGGGCGAGCGCGTGTCTGGATGAGCCACGGCGACTCGATCATTGCGCCGCCGACCGGCTTCACGCCACTCGCGATCACCGACTCCACGCCGTATGCCGCGCTGGCGAACGAGGCGAAGAAGTTGTGGGGGATTCAGTTCCACCCCGAGGTGGTGCACACGCCTGGGGGGAAGCGCCTGCTCGAGAACTTCGTGGTGGGCATCGCCAAGGCAGAGCAGAGTTGGACACGCGGCCGCATCGTTGCTGATTCCGTTGCTGCAATCTCCGCACAGGTTGGGGCGACCGATCAGGTCCTCTGCGCCCTCTCCGGTGGCGTTGACTCCGCCGTGGCCGCTGCGCTTGTGCATCGTGCGATCGGCGATCGCTTGACCTGCGTCTATGTTGACCACGGCCTGATGCGTAAGCGCGAGTCTGAGCTGCTCCGCGAGGTATTTGCGGAGACGCTCGGCATGAAGATCGTGATGGTCGACGCGCGCACGCGGTTCCTTAACGCGCTTGATGGGGTCGAGGATCCAGAGGAGAAGCGCAAGATAATCGGGCGAGAGTTCATCCGCGTCTTCGAAGAGGAGTCGGCGAAGCTCGGGAGCTTCCGCTTCCTCGCGCAAGGAACCCTCTATCCCGACGTCATCGAGTCGACCTCAAAAGATACGAAAGCCGCCCAGAAGATCAAGACCCACCACAACGTTGGCGGCCTTCCGGAAGATCTCGCGTTCGAACTCGTGGAGCCGCTCCGCGCACTCTTCAAAGACGAGGTGCGTGCCGTTGGCCTAGAGCTCGGACTCCCTGAGTCGGTGGTGCTGCGCCAGCCGTTCCCCGGCCCTGGTCTTGCGATTCGCATCATCGGCCCCGTCACCGAAGAGCGACTCAGCGCCTTGCGAGATGCCGACTGGATCGTGGTCGACGAGATCAAGAAGGCGAACCTCTACCGAAGCATCTGGCAGTCATTCGCGATCCTCACGCCTGTGCGCTCAGTCGGCGTGATGGGCGATGGGCGCACGTACGGCAACGTGTTGGCGATCCGCGCAGTGACGAGTGAAGACGGGATGACCGCCGACTGGGCGCGCCTCCCATTTGAGTTGCTCGAGCGCATCTCGGCGCGCATCGTCAATGAGGTGCCGTCGGTGACGCGCGTGGTGTACGACATCACCTCAAAGCCGCCGGCAACGATCGAGTGGGAGTGAGCGACGATCGCGAACGCCTGCCGACGCCAGGCGCGAGCTATTTAAAACTGCGCCCGATTCGCCTCAGCGCCTACCCCGATGCCGCCGTGCAGGCGGGGATGAGCCCGCCCGCCACGATGCCCGACGGCTGGTGGGTCACGCTCGTGTGGGCGCAAGATGCCGAGGGGGTGGTCAGCTGCCGCGCGATCGCACCGGTTGCCGGGCCGCCGCCGATCTCGCCACTCGAGCGCCTCGGCGTACTTATGACGAATGGGCTCGGCGACCTCCTTGCCGTCGAGGAGGGGCGATCCTGCCTCAAGCTGCGCCTCCTCGGCGAGGCGCCAGACGACAACGAGCCGTGGCGTCGCCCCCTCGCACTTCAGGTGGCGGCAAAATGGGATTCCGTGCGAGTGGCTACGATGACAGGAGCGAAAGTTGCCGAGGCAGCGCTTGATGCGTTTGCTCGTGCAATTGAAGTGACGCATCGCCCGTAAAGTGGGGGAAGATTCGTGACCGATCCATTCAAGGATTTTCTCGAAGAGCTTGAGCGCCGACAGCGTGACGGCGCGCCCAAGCCCGATGCTACGCCCGATGAAGATGGCCAGCCACCTCGCCCGCGCGCGCGCCGGCCGGGTGGATCTGCCCCCCGCACCCCTGGGCGCAGCCGCCTCCCGCTGAGCCTTCTTCTCGTTCCCGTCGTTATCGCTGTCGTCTTCGTTACCGGGCCACTCGTTGGCCTCATTACCGACTCACGCTGGTTCACCTCACTGGGCGCTGGCGCTCTCTTCTGGCAGCGCCTGCAGATTCAAGGAACGCTGTTCACGAGCGCGACCGCGGTCTCGTTCGCCTTCTTACTCATCATGCTGTTGTTCGCTGGTTGGCTTGCGCGACACGACGCTGCCGATGCTGCACCAGCCGAGCAGGTTCGCCGCCAACGCCCGCCACTCGTTGACGAGCGCGGGCAGATACAACTTGATGCGCTGCTCGGCTCCTTTGAGGGTGGCAGCTTCTCGCGCAATGGACTCCCGCCCGCACTCTTGCGCATTGGCGCACTCCTCGTTGCGATCTTCATCGGGATTCAGGCCTCGAGCAGCTGGGAGGTGATCAGCCTCTGGCAGCATGCGGTTTCGTATGACCCGAGCGGCGCAAGCGTGGTCGATCCTATCTTTGGTCGTGACATCTCGTTCTACCTCTTCTCACTGCCCGTCTTGCGACTCGCGCAATCGATCGGCAGCACGCTGCTTCTGGCCGCACTCATCTTGAGCGGGATTCGCTACATCCCCGGCATTGCGCAGCGCGGACTCGCCGCACTCGGGAGTGCACCACGCTTCCATCTCGCCCTGATGATTGGCGGCCTCCTCCTCATCACCGCGTATGGCTACCAGCTCGACAAGGCGGAACTCGTCTACTCCACATCGGGAGCCTCAACAGGCGTCTCGTATACCGACGTGGCGGCACGCATGCCCGCCTTCGACATCCTCACCGTGTTTGCGGCAATCGCTGCCGCGTTCCTCGTTGGGGCGGCGCTGACGCGAACCGTCTGGCCACTCGTGCTGACACTCGTCCTCTGGGGCAGTGCATCTGTTGCCCTGACCGGGCTCTATCCAGAGTTTGTGCAGCGGTTCCAGGTGACGCCGAACGAGTTTGCCCTCGAGGAGCCGTACATCGCCAACAACCTGAAGATGACCCGCCTCGCATTCGGCCTCGACCACTGGAGTGAGCTGCAATACGGCGGCGAAGAGACGCTCACCGCAGCGGCGATCGCAAAGGATGCGGAGAGCTTTACCGACGCACGACTCTGGGACTACCGCCCACTGCAGGCGACGCTCGATCAACTCCAGACGGTTCGCCAGTACTACAACTTTGTCGATGTCGATGTCGATCGGTATGAGATCAACGGACGGCAGCGCCTGATGATGCTCTCCGCACGCGAACTCAACCCGCAGCGTGCACTTCAGTCGGCGACCTGGGTGAATCGTCATATTGCATTCACCCACGGGATCGGCATCGCGATGGTCCCCGTGTCGGGAGTGGCCGATGGCGGCCTGCCAGAGTTGGTGATCCGCGACATCCCACCCGTGTCGAGCGCGGGCGCGCCAGTCGTTTCTGAGCCGCGTATCTATTTCGGCGAGCTCGATGATGACTGGGTGATTGTTGGCGCGAAGACGCCAGAGTTTGATTATCCGGTGGGAGATGCGGCAAGTGGCGATACGACGAGCGGCGATGCGACGACGAGTTGGACCGGCACGTCGGGCATCCCACTGAAGACCTTCATTGATCGCCTCCTCTTTGCGATTCGCCTCGGCGACCTAAACCTCCTGATCAGCGATCAGGTGACGACGGATAGCCAGCTCCTTTGGCGCCGAACGATTGGCGAGCGTGTGACCGCCCTCGCTCCGTTCGTGAAGTGGGACGGCGACCCTTACCTTGTGGTGCGCAAGGACGGCGGACTCAGCTACATGATCGACGGCTACACCACGAGCGATCGCTTCCCCAATGCATCGCTGTTTGACCCCTACGGCCTCGGCATCTCGGCGCTCGACGCGCCTGTGAACTACATCCGCAATAGCGTGAAGGCGACGATCGATCTCTATACGGGAGAGACCCTGCTCTACGTTGCCGACTCGGCCGATCCAATCGTTCGTGCCTGGTCGGGCGTCTTCCCTGGGCTCCTGCACCCCCTCACAGAGATGCCCGCCGACCTCCAGGCGCACCTCCGGGTGGGCGAAGACGGCTTTGATGCTGCGACGCGCGTCTATGCGCGCTATCACGTGACCGAGCCACAGACCTTCTACCGCCAAGACGATGTGTGGACGGTTCCGGAGTCGGCTGCAGGCGCACAGTCACTGCCAGGCGAGGCCTACTACGTGCGCGTGCGTCTTCCAGGCGAGAAGTCGACCGAGTTTGCGCTGATCCAACCGCTCGTGCCAACGAACCGCCCGAACATGATTGCGTGGGTTGCCGCGCGCAATGACGGTTCGAACTACGGACAGGTTGTGAGCTACCGGTTCCCGAAAGACAGCTCCGTCTTCGGCCCGAGCCAGATCGGCGCGCGCATCGATGCAGATCCCATCATCTCTGCGCAGACCACGCTCTGGGATCAGTCGGGCTCAACGGTGACACGAGGCAACCTCATCGTGACGCCCATTGGCGGGACACTCGTCTACTTGCAGCCGGTCTACCTCCAATCCACAGCGAGCTCGTTCCCAGAATTCCAGAAGATCGTTGCCGCAACCTCAACGAAGGTTGTCTGGGGCAACACGTTGACCGAGGCGCTGAACCTGCTGGTCGGCGGTGGCGTCGTTGATCCGGGTAACGGAGGGACGCAGCCGAGCGATGTCGCTGGGCTTGTCGCGAAGGCCTCACGACTCTTCGATCAGGCGCAGGCAGCGTTGCGCGCGGGAGACTTTGCACGTTACGGCGATCGCATCGCAGCGCTGCAGGTAGTACTCCAAGCGCTTGCCGACCTTACTGGTTCAACAACCCCGTAGATTCGCGTGAGCCAACAGGAAGCGCGCCCCGGCCTGCTCCAAATCAACGGACGTGCGGCGCCCGCGCTGCAGCTCCTCGGTCTTGTGGCGAGCGCACTTGGGCTCGGGCTTGCCCTTGCAGGGATCCTTGGTGCCGGCGCTCCACTCGCCATTGCCGGCCTCGCCCTTCTTGGCATCGGGCTCCCCGCTCTCGCTGGCGCGTCGGCACTGCAACGCCAGGTCGATACGCCAGTCACAGGCTGGCGTGGCCCTGGCCCCGTGGCGACCTTCTTCGCAACCCTCCCGTGGGTGGTCCTCGCCCCCGTCGTCCTCGTCATTGCAACCGCACCATTTGGCGGCTTCGATCGCCTCGATCCAGCGATTGCGACGCTCCTGCAAGTACTCGTCGGGAGCCTCGCCACCGCTGCGGTCATTGGGCTAACAGTCGTCGGTAGCGGCGCGGCAACATGGCGCGACCTCGTCAGCGCGACACCTGCAGCCGCTGCGCCAACGCTTCCACCACCAGATCGCCGCGGCGGACTCCTTGGTGATCTCGCCTGGGGCCTTGCAATCCCGATCCCCGTCCTCGCAGGCGCAAGCATCGTCGCATCGTTCCTGGTGAGCAGCTCTGGTGCCGTGCCGCCGTCGCCGCTCCCGCCCGCCGGCAACCTCCTGCAACTCTGCGCGAACCTCATCACGGCGGGTCTGATCGCGCCGATCGGCGAAGAGCTGCTCTATCGCGGCGTGATCGCACAGGCGTGGGGGCGCCAGTCTGGTCCACGCCGCGCGATCATCTTTTCGACACTCCTCTTTGCGTTTGCCCACACACTGAATCTCGGTGGCACCACCATTAGTGAAGGGCTCCTCATCGCCATCGTTGCCTTTGCAATTCGCCTGCCACTTGGCCTCGCACTCGGCTGGCTCTGGGTGCGTCGCCGTTCGCTCGTGGCAACAATCATGCTGCATGCCGTCTATAACATCGCCATTGTCCTGATCTCCTCGTAGCAATACGCGCGCGCTACGCGCCCGCCCTGATGATGCGCATGCTTCCAGTGATATGGCGGGATCACGGCGGGCTCGCTGATCACTGGGGGCACCGGAGGGTGAATGCAAGGAGCGGTGCAGGTGCGCGAACAAGAAGGAGCAGAAGCTCACGATGATCAACGCGATGCACGCGTGTACGCTGCAGTCGCTGAGCTTACGCGTGAGGATCAGCTCGAACCACAGGATCTTGCGCGAGTGTTGCGCGACCCCGCGTCGCTCTTCCTTCCCGATCTAGCGCGGCGGCTGATTGCGCACGGCATACGCGAGGAGCACGCGGGACGAGTTGCGACAGTGATGCACGCTGTACAAGAGATTGCGCGGTGGTGGCCCGCGCCACGAACGCGCGTGCAGTCACCGGCCGACCTCGCCGCCATTGCGATGCCGATCATTGGTCGCGCACAACAAGAGGAGCTCCAAGTGGCGGTGGTCGATGGGCGCAACGGCTTGCTCGCGCTGCGCAGGGTCTATGTTGGGACGGCGACAGGTACGAGTGTGCGCATCGCCGAACTGCTCCGCCCCGTGCTGGAACTCGGCGGGGTCGGCGTGGCCGCCGTCCACAATCATCCGAGTGGCGACCCGGCCCCCTCGGACGAGGATGTGCGCCTCACGAGTGAGCTGCTAGCCGCCACCCGGCTGCTCGACATTGAACTGCTCGACCACCTGGTGATCGGGCACGATCGGTGGGCGAGCATCCGTTCGCTGCACGGGTCGATCTGGGGAGACGCCGTCGAGCGTGGCTGAGGGGGGAGTCGAACGGCGCGGTGCTACGATCCCGCCATGCTTAATCGTCTCTATAGCCTCTTCTCCAAGGACATCGGGATCGACCTCGGGACGGCGAACACGCTCGTCCATGTGGACGGGCTCGGCATCGTCATCAGTGAGCCATCGGTGGTCGCCGTTGAGGCAAAAAGCCGCAAGGTCCTTGCGATTGGCGCAGAGGCGAAGCGCATGCTCGGGCGCACCCCCAGCAACATCGTGGCGATCCGCCCACTTCGCGACGGGGTGATCTCTGACGCGGCGGTGACCGAGCAGATGATCAGCTACTACATTCGCAAGGTGCACGAGGGGGGCTGGCTCGCTGCTCGCCCGCGCATGATCATTGGCATTCCATCTGGCGTGACCGAAGTGGAGAAGCGCGCCGTTCGTGACGCCGCAATCAAGTCGGGCGCCCGATGGGTGCGCCTCGTCGAAGAGCCGATGGCCGCCGCAATCGGCGCAGGACTGGCAGTTGGCGAGCCGAGCGGAAGCATGATCGTCGACATCGGTGGCGGGACGACCGAGGTCGCCGTCACGAGCCTTGGGGGCATTGTCACGGCGCGAAGCATTCGCATCGCCGGTGATGAGATGGACGAGAACATCGTGGCCTATGCGCGCCGCCAGTACAACCTCCTCCTTGGCGAGCGCACGGCAGAAGATATCAAGATCGCTATCGGATCTGCGCACTCTGGTGAATGGGATGCACAGCGGATCACCCTGCGCGGTCGCGACCTGTTGACGGGACTCCCACGATCTGTTGAGGTTGGTGCCGCTCAGATTCGTGAAGCACTTGAGCCATCAATCATCGAGATCGTCAATGCCGTTCGAGATACGATCGAAGAGACGCCGCCAGAACTGGTCGCCGACATCATGGATCAGGGCATCGTGCTTGCCGGCGGCGGTGCACTTCTCCTCGGTCTCGAGGTGCGACTCGCCGCAGAAACGAACATGCCTGTGCGCCTTGCAGACGATCCGCTCACCTGCGTTGTTCGTGGCACGGGGATCATCTTGAAAGAGGTAGACAAGCTCGAGAAGATCCTCGTCCCCGAGACCTACCAGCGACCACTCCGCTAGGCCTAGCGTGCTACCGCGCGACCGCGCTCAGCGCACGAGTGCCAAGGGACTCCGAACGTTTCTCGTGCTCGCGCTCATCTCCTTGGTGTTGATTCTTGGTGCAAACCTTGCCCCTGTTGTTGCACTTCGTGCGCTCCTCGGCAGCGTTGCCCGTAGCGCGAGTGAGCCTGTCGCAGGTGTGGGCCAGGGGGTTGCAGGCATGGCTGCAGGCTTCTCCGACGCACAGCGGCTCGTAGAAGACCTTGCCACGGCCGCCGCTGATCGTGACCGCTATGCCGCCGAGGCGGCCCGCGTGGCGAGCCTCGAGCGTGAGGTTGCCGAACTCCAGGCCGTGCTCGACCTGCGTGCCAGCACCGCGTTCGACACGGTTGCAGTCCAGGTGCTCGCGCGTGACTTCTCACTCGCACGACGGGTTGTTGTCATTGACGGTGGGGCAGCCGCTGGCGTCGGCGTTGGCGATGTCGTGATCGGCGCGGGAGGGACCCTCGTTGGCCGAGTGATCACCGTCAGCCAGAACAGTGCCGAGGTGCGACTCATCACCGACCCGGAGTTCACCGTAACCGCAGAGGTCGCTTCAACCGGAGCGATCGGCATCCTTCACGGGCGAGGGGCCAGCGCCCTCGTACTCCAAGACGTTGCTGCAGGGTGGGACGTACCCATTGGCGCAGAGGTCACAACCTCGGGAATTGAGCTCAGCGCATCAATCCGTTCAATCTTCCCGCGTGGCCTCTCCATCGGACGCGTGATTGCCGTCACAAGCCTTGATAGCTCGGTACTCCAGACGGCAGACATCCAGCCGATCCTTAACACCGAGACGGCGCGCGTGTTCCTTGTGATCGTGAACTATGACGGCGGCCTGCCGATCCCGTCGGCGGCGCCGTAGCCCTAGATCTTTTCGAGCGCGGGGCGCACCTCTTCTGCAAAGCGAATCATCGACTCCTCATCGTGTGGCGTTGAGAAGCCAGCGATGAGGTGGCGATAGCCGAGCTGAACGTACGGCGCGAGGTGCTCGATGATCTGCTCGACACTGCCGACCGGCTGCTTATCCCACGCAGGGTTGATCCCGTTTGCTGCAAATTGCGCCTGATGGATGCGCATCGCTTCGGCCGCATCGTTGCGAATCACCACGTTGCCAATGCCAACCGTGCGCTCAATCGTCTTCGGATCACGCCCAACCGTTTCGCAGTGCTTAAGGAGCACCTCCTCCTTGTGCGCGACCTGCTCTGGGGTGCCACTCACGTTGTTCGCATCGCCGTACTTCGCGACGAGCTTTAACGTGACCTGCTCGCCGCCACCACCGATGAGAATCGGCAGGTGTTTCTGCACAGGAGCGGGGAGATTCCGCACCGTCTTCGCCACATAGTGCGGGCCGGCCGCAGTCGGCTCAGTGCCGTCGAGCATGCCGCGCATGATCGGGAGCGCCTCGCCGAGCCAACGGAGCCGCTCAGGGAATCCATCGCCAAAGTTCAAGCCGAAGTGCTCATGCTCTTCAGCGAACCAGGCGCCACCAATGCCGAGGATGGCGCGCCCATTCGAGATGTGGTCGAGGGTGGTCGCCAGCTTGGCGGTGAGTGTCGGCACGCGGAAGGTGTTCGCACCGACCATGAGCCCGATGTGGATCTGTGAGGTGGCCTCAGCCCAGGCAACGAGGGTCGACCAGCCCTCGAAGATTGGTCCATTCGGGTTGCCGATGATCGGGTAGACGTGGTCCCAGGTCCAGAGCGTGTCGTAGCCAACGCGGTCGGCAGTGACGCCCATCGATCGCACCGACCCCCACTCGGTGTATTGCGGCCATACCAGTGCGCCGATCTTGACCTTACCCACGATGAACACCCCCCACGCTACGCGGCGAGCCGCCGCATCCTCGTTAGCCTACCCCTTTTACATCGGCTTTCGCGTAGAGTATGCAGGCTGGAAATCAGGGCACCTGGTTTGGCACGATGTAGGAGGCCACATGGCAAAGCGTATCGAAGCAGCACAGGCGACAACTGGCAAGAAGAAGATGAGCAAGAAGCGCAAGTTTTTGATCGCGCTTGGCGTCATCGCCGCCGTTCTCGTCGGCGCATGGGTAGCCGTCATCAATCCAGCGATCAACAAACTTGTAACCGAGCAGGTTCAAGCCGCTGGCCTCGAAGGTGCCATCGTAGAGGTGCACGCTGACGGTGCAAAGATCACCCTGCCAACACTCCCTGCGTCAATGGCCGGCAGCGGACTCGATGCAACAAACCTCGTTGTTGAGTTTGGCGGCATCGGCGTCGACGATGTGAACAGCATCATGGAGGGCGCCAAGTCCGGGAACTTCACACTTCCAGAAGGCACGCACTTCTCTGTGACTGCCGATGCGCTCGCGGGACTCACCGACGTCACCGTTGTTGGCACCGAGAAGACGGCAGACCTGACGGCAACCGTCCCAAATGATCTCGCAAAGCTGCTGAAAGAGGCGCTGAATGGCGGCACGTTCCAGGGCGTAGACGGACTCGAGAACTTCCCGCTCGATGGGATCGTACTCACCCCTGGTGCGGACGGGACGGTGATCACCGCGACCATTGACATGGCGCAGCTCCTCGCCCTGCTCGCCGCCCAGAACTAATTCGTCATAACTAAGGAGGCTCATCATGCGTCGCCGATATAGTGCCGTTGCACTCTCACTCTTATTCGCGATGACCCTCCTCGCCGCAGCGCTCCCAAGCCGGACGCGCGCTGTTGGCGAAGCACCCGACTGCACAATTACGAAAGACCCTGGCGCAGCTGCAAGTGATCCTATCGATGGCACTGCAGGCGACGACGTGATCTGCGGCACCGCGGGCGACGACATCATCAATGGCCTGGGCGGCAACGACACGATTTGGGGCGGCGGCGGCAACGACACCATTACTGGTGGCGCTGGCACCGACACGATTTATGGTGAAGACGGCAACGACCATCTCGATGGTGGCGAGGGAGACGACACCGAATACGCCGGAGGCGGTGATGACTACGTGGCGGGTGGCCCTGGTGCCGACTCGCTCTTCGCCGGTGACGGCTCCGACGCCCTGAAGGGTGATGCGGGGGACGACTCCCTCAACGGTGAAGACGGCAACGATCAGATCGAGGGCGGCACTGGGGACGACGCTGAATATGGTGGCCCTGGCGCTGACCGACTCTTTGGTGGTGACGGGAGCGATGCGCTTCTCGCTGAGGCCGGCAACGACTATATCGACGGCGGGGCCGGAGCCGACTCCGGCAGCGGAGGTGATGGGGTCGACTACTGCACTCAGGTTACGGGTGAAACGATCAGCTCCTGCTTTAACGACGCCTCCGGGCCGCAGCTGGTTTCGGTCGCGGTATCACCAACCTCCATCGACACCAGTGCAGGCAGCCAAATGGTCACCGTGCGCATGCGCATCAAAGACAACGGTGCTGGAATTACGGGCTACTGCGACGAAGGCGTCCAGTACACAGAAGGCGGCGTCGACTGCTCGAGCTGGCGTGTAGGCGGCTATTTCACTTCGGGAAATAGAGAGTATTGGTACGGACTGGACAGTCGGGCCTGCCTGCCTACCGGTCATAGAGATGGGTACGGGAGCGAGGGTTCAGGCGGTATGTGCCGAATCAGCGGTACGCCAAATAACGGCATCTACGAAGGTGCATTCTGGGTGAAGCGGTACACCCCACGTACCACGTTCAAGCTGACCTGGTTCTTTGCCACTGATGACGCAGGAAACAAGAACAAGGGGACAACGCTGGAGGCCTCGTTTAAGCAAACAAGCCTCGGTGATGGCGTGGGGCCACAACTTATCGATGCCGCCTTCTGTGTGCCAGACGCAAATGACTGCGTAGAAGGTGCAACGATCGACACGAGCGCGAGTAATCAGACCGTCAAACTTCGTGTTCGGGTTAAAGACGCTGGAAGCGGCCTCGCAGACTCCGGGCTCTACTTAGGGATTGCATCGGCACCGCTCGCTAACGCATCGGCTGGCCGTGGTGCTGGGCTTCAGATCCCGGCAGAATCTGCACCGGTTCTCATCAGCGGGACTGCGAATGATGGCGTTTACGAGCAGACATATGTTGTGCCTAAGAACTTCCCAAAGTCACGGATCTATTTGTATGATTTTTCTGCCGAAGACCTTGCCGGAAATACAACCCGCTGGGGCGGTTGGGGCGGGAACGAAATGGGGCGCTTGTTAATGCAAAAAAACTTACATGTCTCCTTTAAGCAGGTGGGTGCAGGCGACGCAACGCCACCGTCTATCAAATCACTCTCGTTCTCACCGAACTCTGTGAATGTATCGAGCGAGGGAGCCTGGGTGACGGTGACGTTCAGGATGGTGGACGCTACTGGCCTGTATCCTGCGCGTGACGGATCGTATGTTGGATATGATTTCTCAGGATTAGGGGGATGCCTCAACGACGCGGGGAGAAACGTCGACTTTTGCTTCGGCACGCAGGATGGCCTTCTTGAATCTTGTCCAGTAGACCTTTCGGAGTTGAATAATCACGCCTGTCGCGTGAGTGGTACGGCGCAAGACGGTGTCTATAAGACGTCACTCTCCATCCCGCGAAATGCACGAAAAGGTGTGCTGACGGTCGGATGGATCCTTGCAGCTGACTCACTGGGGAATGAGGTCTATTACCAGCCAGACATTAGATCTGGGATTCCGCGATCACTTGATAAGACCGTCACCGTGCAGTAGCGGTCATCGATACGATGCAGAACGGCCCCTTCGGGGGTCGTTCTGTTTTATGGGCTACTTGCGGAGTTAGCCGACGATGTTGACGAGGCGCCCACCGGCGTGGATCACCTTCTTCGGCGCGCGCCCCTCGAGGGCGATCTGCACCTTTGGTGAGGCGAGGGCGAGTGCTTCGATCTCGGCCTCGGTGGCAGCGGCGCTTACCGTGAGCTTGTCGCGCAGCTTGCCGTTGACCTGGACGGGGATCTCGCGCGTGCTCTCTGCAAGGAGGCTCGTGTCGACAGTTGGCCATGGGCACTGATGGATCGAGGTCCAGCGCGGGTCGCTGGCGCTGATGCCGGCGGCCGCCTGCACGCGGCTGTGCATCTCGTCGGCAAGGTGTGGCGCCATGGGGGCGATGCCGGCGAGCAGATAGTGAATCGCCTCGTTCCATGCCGCGGTGCCAGCGACGGGGCTGCCGCGATACGGGAAGAGCGCATTCGCGAGCTCCATGAGCTTGGCGACCGCAGTGTTGAAGCGGAAGGCTTCGATGTCGGCGCCCACGCCGTTGATCACCTTGTGTGCCGCGCGGCGCACCGCAGCTTCGCCTGCGGCCTGGTCTTGGCCTGCAGGAAGTACGCCAGAGTTTGGATCACCCGGCTCCTTACCGTGTGGGTCGAGTGCCAGGGTCCAGATGCGTCCGAGGAAGCGCACCATCCCGCTGATGCCGCTCGACGACCATGCGCCGCCTTGATCCCACGGGCCCATGAACATCAAGAAGAGGCGCACCGCGTCGGCGCCATGGCGGCTAACCAGTTCGTCGGGATCTTGCACGTTGCCGCGCGACTTTGACATGCGTTCACCGTCGGCACCAAGGATCTGCCCCTGATTGAAGAGGCGCGTGAATGGCTCTGACTCGCCGATCAGTCCAAGATCGCGCATCGCCTTGGTGAAGAAGCGCGAGTAGAGCAGATGCATCACGGCGTGCTCTGCACCGCCGGTGTACTGATCAACAGGGCACCAGGCATCGACAAGCTTTCGATCGACCGGGCCGAGTTCGTTCTTTGGCGCGAGGTAGCGGTACCAGTACCACGAGGAGTCGACGAAGGTGTCCATCGTGTCGGTCTCGCGCTGGCCAGGACCGCCGCACTTTGGGCAGGGGACATTCAGCCAGGCTGTCGCTGTCTTGAGTGGCGACTCACCGGTGGATTTGAAGTCGACGTCAATGGGAAGCGTGACGGGGAGTTGGTCGACGGGGACACCAACGGGACCACAGGTCGCGCAGTGGATGATTGGGATCGGCGTCCCCCAGTAGCGCTGTCGGCTGATGAGCCAGTCGCGCAAGCGGTAGGTGACCTTCTTCTCGCCCGCCTTCGCCTGTTCGAGGTGGGCGATCGCCTTGGTGAACGACTCTGGCCAGGCGGCGCCATCCCAGGCGGCGCTATTCACGGCGACAGCAGCACCGTCGGACTTTTCAACGTACGGGAGCGGTACGGCGTCGGGTGTAGCGGCGAGGTGCTGTGGGGCCACCACGGGCACGATTGGCAGGTTGAACTGCTGCGCGAACTCGTAGTCGCGCTCGTCATGCGCAGGGACGGCCATGATCGCCCCGGTACCGTAGCTCGCGAGGACATAGTCGGCGATCCAGACGGGGATCCTCTTCCCGTTCACGGGGTTGATCGCATGTGCGCCTGTGGCGACGCCACTCTTCTCTTTTGTTGCTGTGAGTCGGTCGATCTCGGTCTTCCGCTTCGTTGCCTCGATGTAGGCGTTGACAGCGCTGCGCTGCTCTGGCGTCGTGATCGTTGCGACCAGCTCGTGCTCTGGTGCGAGCACCATGAAGGTCGCACCATAGAGCGTATCGGGGCGCGTGGTGAAGACGCGCAGCGCCTCACCGCCAGGGTGATGCTCGGCAGGCGCAACCGTGAAGTCGATCTCTGCACCTTCGGATCGTCCGATCCAATTCGTTTGCATCGTACGGATCTGCTCCGGCCAATGCATGCCCTCGAATGAGAGGAGCTCATCGGCGTAGTCGGTGATCTTGAAGAACCATTGCGTAAGGTCGCGCTTGGTTACCTGGGTTGAGCAGCGCCAACAGACGCGATCCACACCTTCGACCTGCTCGCGCGCGAGCGTCACCTCGCAAGATGGGCACCAGTCGACCGGCGCCTGCTTGCGATAGGCGACCCCCTTCTCGTAGAACTTCAGGAAGATCCACTGGTTCCAACGGAAGTAGACGGGATCACAGGTGACAACCTCGCTCTTCCAATCAAACGAGGCACCCATGCTGCGAAGTTGGCGGCGCATGTTCTCCATGTTGGCCACCGTCCACTCACGCGGATGAATCTTGCGCTTGATCGCGGCGTTCTCGGCGGGGAGGCCAAAGGCATCAAAACCAACCGGGTAGAAGACGTTGAACCCCTGCATGCGCTTGTAGCGCGCGATGGCGTCGGTCGGGTTCATGATGTACCAGTGGCCAATGTGCAGATCGCCCGAAGGGTAGGGCCACATGGTGAGGAGGTAGTAGTTCGGCCTGGTGGTGCTGGTGAGGTCGGTGGTGTGGAGGCCGAGCTCCTCCCATCGCCGCTGCCAGCGCGGCTCAATCTCGGTCGGGTCGTACCGCTCGAGTCGCTCGTCTTGTTCAGCCACAGGTGGGGCTCCTCTCCCTCCAAAACACGCCGTTCAGCGGCTTGGTGGAGCTAAAGGGATTCGAACCCTTGACCTCTTGCATGCCATGCAAGCGCTCTACCAACTGAGCTATAGCCCCAAGGGTGGCGAGTGTATCAGGCGGCTCCGCTTGAGCCGCGGCTCCCTCTCCCCACAACGGGGAGGAGGATGGCCGCCACCACGACGAGGGTGAGCCCCCCAGCAAATGCGGTGAGCCCCACGAAGAGGGTGGCGAGGAGTCCGCCCAAGATTGGCCCGGCAGAGATCCCGATATCAAAGGAGAGGTTGAGCGCGCCATTGGCACGTCCGCGCTCACCCGGAGCGCTTGCGATCGCTACCGCGCCTGCAGCTGCAGGGAAGATGAGGCCGTAGCCGACGCCGTAGAGGACCATGGCGATCAGGTCGACGGTGAGCGTTGGGCTCACCGCGAGCAGGGTGAGCGCGCCGGCAAGCGCGCCGAGACCAACGAGCGAGATGCCGAATGGTCCGCGGTGGTCGACACGGTCGGCGACACGGCTCAGCATGATTGCGATGGCGATAACGCCGAAGATCGTGAAGAGTCCGCCGCTTGCCCCTGCGGCATAGCGCAGCGCGCCCGCCTGATCGCGCCCCTCAGCGAGCGCGCGCGTGATGAGGCCATCCTTGATGAATCCCGTCACGCTACCCACGGCCGCCTCGAGGCCGAAGATTGCGACGAGGGCGATGCGCAGTTGTGGGTCGGCGAGGATGCGGCGCCAGGCTCCAGGCGTTGCGGCGGCAGATGCGCGTGGCGCGAGTGTTTCTGGCAAGAGTGGCAAGACGATCAAGAGGCCGACAGCGATCAGCACCGCAACGCCGAGGAAGACCATCGTTGCACCAGCAATCGCTGAGATGATTGCGGCGCTTGCCGGCCCAACCACGGCCGCGATGCCGATCAGTGCACCAGCACGACCGAGCGTGCGACCGCGGCGACCGACGGGTGCCGCATCACCGAGGAGGGCGAAGAGCGCCGCGGCAAGTGCACCGCCGGATGCGCCGTGAATGAGGCGCGCGATCAAGAAGAGTGGGAGCGAGTTTGCGAACGCGTAGATGGCAATCGCCGCGGGGCTAATGATGAGGGAGACCATGACGACGCGCCGTCGCCCGAAACGATCGGCAAGTGCACCGCCGATCGGGTCGAAGGCGAGGTTGGCGAGCGAATATGCCGCGATGGCGAATCCGACAAGGAGCGGCGTGCCGCCAAGCTGCTGGGCGCGTGGACCGATCACCGGGAGGAGGGCGAAGTTGTCGATGAACGAGAGGAAGACCGCACCGTAAATAGCGGCACGCTGGGTACGGCTGAGTGTTGTCGGGGTAGCGCGGGTTATGCTCACGTGTATAGCATCGCACCTTCACACATATCACGCCCTGCGTGCGACACTGCCGCGGTGAGCTTACGTTCGTACACCCTCATCCGCAGTCCACGCGCTCGTCGCCTCTCGTTGCGTATTAATCCTGAGATTGGCCTTGAGGCGGTCGTTCCTGAACGCCTCGGCGAAGAGCGCGCGCGCCGCGAGGTAGAGGCGTTCATTGCAACGCGCCTTGCATGGGTTGATCGTTCGCTTGCGGAAATCGCGCGGCGTCGCGCGGCACTTGGCACCGACGGACGCATGGAGGTTGGTGGCGTCATTCCCTATGCGGGACGGGCCCATACGATCGTCGTCGCACCCTCGTCGCATCGCGGCGGTATCGCGATTGCGAACGGCGAGATCCTTATCCCCACAGTGATCGCGCGCGACCCGGAGCGCGTGCGAATGCGGTTGAACAGCTGGTTGCGTCGGCGTGCGCGTGCAGTTGCAGAGCAGATGATCAACGTCTATGCGCCAGAGATGCGCGTCGAACCTCAGCGCATCCGCATCGGCGATCAGTCAACGCGATGGGGGAGTGCGTCGCCCGATGGGACCATCTCACTCTCGTGGCGCCTCGTCTTGGCGCCGCCATCGTGTTTTGAGGCGGTGATCGTGCACGAGCTTGCGCACCTGCGCTCACGCGGCCACGGTGCGCGCTTTCGCGCCGTGGTGGAGCGCCACTGCCCCGATGAGCTCGTACGGATGCGGCTCTTGCAGCGACTCGCCCCCGCCCTTGGTGCGGTGCGCTAGCTCAGCGCCTCTTCTTCGCCGTTGCTGCACGCTCGTCGGCTCGTGCGAGCACGGCGCGAGTGATTCGCTTGATGAGCGCAATCGGGAGCTCGTGATCGGGCGTGAAGTGGATCGTCGTCCCAGCAATCGTGAAGCCCGTCAGCTCGTGAGCAAAGAGCGCTGAGACATGCCCCACGTAGAGGCTGAGGCCGCCGCGGCGACTGCCAAAGTGAACCCGTCCACCGTTTGGGAAGCGGATGCCCGGAACCCCATAGGAGACCTCCGTCACGCCACCAGGAGCGGTTGCAAGGATGGTGTCGCGCAGGCGCCGGAGACTGCGCGCCTGATCGGCGGGGAGGGCGGCAATGTAGGTTGCCACTGTGGTTGCTGTGCGTCGGCGCGCGGTAGGTGCCACGGAATCCTCCAACAGGAAAGGGCTGGTGGAGCTGAGGGGATTCGAACCCCTTGCCTCGACAATGCGAATGTCGCGCTCTACCAATTGAGCTACAGCCCCAGTCGCGGAGCAGCAGAATAGCATGGGGCGGGGTAGCATCGGGAGATGAACCCCCTTGCGCTCGCACTCCTCTCCGCTGCGATGTGGGGATGCACCGACCTCGTCACCACCTATGTCGGGCGACGCATCGGCTCACTCCGCGTCGTCGTCATCGCCGTAACCACCTCGGTGGTCGTAGCCGTTCCTGTCGCCATTGCACGCGGCGCATTCAGCGTTACGTACGATCCCGCCATCGTTGGCGCAACCCTCGTCATGGGTGTCGCTGCCGGGATCGCATATATCGGCGTCTTCACCGCATTCCGTCTCGGGCCGTTGAGCGTTGTCTCGCCGACCGTCTCGGCCTACGGCGCGTTCGCGGCCGTGCTCGCCGTCTTCTTCCTTGGCGAGCGCCTCACCGCAACGCACCTCGTGGGCGTGATCGCGGTGGGCATGGGGATCGTCCTCCTCGGCCTGCGAACCACCGGCACCGGTCGCAAGCGCCGTGCGTCGCTCGCAAGCCCTGGTGTTGCATTTGCCGTGGTCGGCATGGCTCTCTTTGCCGTGATCACCGTCGCGCTCACGATCCCGATTCATGCGTATGGCTGGAGCACGGGGATCGCCCTCTCGCGACTGGGCAACGTCATCACCGTCTGGGCGATCCTTCTGACGCTTCGTGCACGGCACACATCGCTACCGCGCTGGGCGCGCACCGACCTGCTTGGTGAAGGACAGCGGCTTGATCGACGCGGGATCGCCCTCGCCGCCTTCGTGGGCGTGGCCGATACGCTCGCCTTCTTTGTCTTCGCCGCGGCGCTTGAGGGGGGGCCAACCTGGGCCGTCTCGCTCCTCAGCTCGCTCGGCCCGATCATCGTCGTACTGGGCGGCTACTTCGGCTATGGGGAGCGCCTCCGTACTGCCCAGCTCGTTGGGCTCGCCTCGATCACGCTCGGGATCATCTGCGCATCGCTCCCGGCATAATCAGAACATATGTTCTATACTCATAAGGGACGGAGGCATTATCCTCGCGAAGTGGTGCCCCCCTTCGGCCTCCGTCCTACTCCACTCCTGACCGCTCTCTTCGTGCTCGCCGGGGCCCTTGCCGGCTGTGGTTCTGGGGCGGCGAGTCCGTCACCGAGCGGTAGTGCGACGGCGGTGGTCATCTCAACAACCTACGGGCGCGTCTGGGGGAGCCTCCCGGCCGACTTCCCCCTCCTCGCTGATGGACAGCCGCTGAAGCGGCTCGACGTGATCGCTAGTGGCGCAATCTGGAGCGAGCTCTCCGTGAGTGCCGCAGCGAGCGCTGCCGCCGACGAGTTGCGCTCGCTCGGCTGGGAGGTCGCCGCCATTGTCGATGCGGGGGATGCGCGACGCCTCGACGCCTCGCGCGAGGACGGGGCATGCACACTCACGGTGATCAGCGAGCCGCTCGGCACTCGAACCTCGCTTGTCGTCTACCTTGGTGAAGGATGTCCGCAGCCGTAAGCGCAATAAGGGTGAAGGAGTAGATTGAAGATGGCACCAAAGTTGAAGCGCAATGAAATCATCGGGCCAATTCTGTTGTGCGCCGTGCTCGTTGTGATGATCCTCTCCGTCGTCGGGATCCAGCTGCTCACGCGCTAGCGAGCCGCTCGCTTCTTCCCTGCCTCCGTGCGGCGACGCTCGCGCGACGAAGCTGTTGCTGGGGTCATTGCACGCAAGAATCGCCCGTACCATCCTGCGAATGCCCCTGCGAGTGCGCCGGCAATGCCGACGAAGTAGAGATCACCGAAGACTGATCCGCCATCTTGCGTGGTAAGTCCGGCAAGAATTTTCGCGATTGGATTTGTCGCTTCAAGGACTGTGAGATCGGCCAGCGATGCGACGGCTAGCGAGCCGAGGTACGAGATGATGCCGAACAGCGCACCCATCATCCATGAGCCACGGCGCGTCAGCATGCCGCCGAGGAACGCGAGAACGAAAGCTGGTGGCAAGAGAATCGACTGGACACCAAGTTGCACCCACCATTGCGTGATAAGGCCAGGCTGAATTGCCACGACGATCACGACGAGTGTGAGCGCAAGCGGCAAGAAGAAGGCACGCGTGCGCAAGAGGCTCGGCAGCACCTTCAGGTCGGCACGGATCGGCGCGGAGGTGAACGACCCTCGAAGTGCAGCGCGGAGCCCTGTGCCGGAAGGGGGAGGGGTGGGGGTGGCGACACTGGCGGCATTCGGCGCTGCTGCGGGGAGGGGGGTGCCAGCCTCTCGGCGGGCCTTCGCCGCGAGGCGGTTCCTTCGGCGCACCTCGGCGCGCTGCTCAGCGTGAGACTGCTTTGCCATGACTCCTCCTCTATATCCTGTCGCGCCATCCTACTGGTGACACCGCCGTTGCGCGGATATGGGCGTAGTACTGCGCGTGACTGATACTGGCCAGACCGCCCCCGCAGAGGCGCAGATGACTTGCAGATCTCGGCTCTCTTCCTCCCTGCCACTCGTACTCTCGCTCCTTCTCGCTGTGGGGCATGCGGCACTTCCGTTGCGTGCCCATGCAGCAGGAACCCTCATCGCGAGCTCGCTCCTGATCTATGAGGTGAAGCCTGGCGGCAGTAGTGCGCTCGATGAGCGAGTCGTCATTGAGGCAATCGCAGCATCGCCTGTCGCACTCGACGGCGTGACGATCCTCTATCGGTCTGCAAGTGGTGCGACGAGTAGGACACTCGCTGATCTCACCGGCCTGACGGCGATCAGTAAGGGTAGTCGCGTCACGATTGCGAATGCGAACGGCATCTACGCCGCTGACGCATCGCGCACATGGAGTGAAGGGATCGCATCCACCGGTGGCGCACTGGTGATATTGGATCACGGAGTCGCACTCGACTCCATCGCGTGGGGTACTGCAAGCGCCGCCGCCGGTGGCGAAGGAGCACCCGCAGCAGCTCCATCGAGCAGCACGCTCTTGCAACGAAAGCGTGATGGTGCTGGCGACCTGATTGACAGTGGGGACTCCTCTGCGGACTTTACGCTGGTTTCAGACACGCCCACACCCACACCGACACCGACACCAACTCCGACACCGACACCGGCACCGACGCCAACATCAACACCCACACCTGCGCTAACCGCGGCACCGACGCCAACATCAACACCCACACCTGCGCCAACCGCGGCACCGACACCGGCACCGACGCCAACATCAACACCCACACCTGCGCCAACCGCGGCACCGACGCCAACATCAACACCCACACCTGCGCTAACCGCGGCACCGAC
>CAIPEX010000036.1 GCA_903864185.1 uncultured Chloroflexota bacterium
CCACCAATCTCCGGGCGGGCCTCAAGGAGCGTCACGCGCCAGCCATCAGCGAGGAGGCGGATCGCCGTGGCGAGCCCGCCGAAGCCGCTCCCTACGATCAGTGCCTGTCGCTGCCGCTCGCCCGCCATGACCCCTCCTACATCGCGGATCTCCCACCCGCCTCTTGCTCCATCCTACGGGGGCGCGCCGTGCGGCGCATTGACGCGCAGGGCAGGGGGGGCGATCATCCACCCTTAGTAGAGGGAGGGTCAGTGAAGGCAGAGAAGCACGCCGCCGAAGGGCTAGATCCAGAGGTTGAGGGCGAGGGGTCGCTTGATCGTTCCGCTCGCCTTACCCCCAACTCGATCCCCGGTGGCGATGACGCAGCCGTTCGCTCAGTCGACCGCGCAGCCGCGCTTCTTGTCTGCCTCGGCGATGCCGATCAGTCGGTCTCGGTGACCGACCTCTCGCATGCCCTCGACCTACACAAGTCCACCGTCAGTCGTCTCCTCTCAACCCTTGAGCGACGCGGTCTCGTTGAGCAAGACAAGGAGACGGGCTACTTCCGTCTCGGCGTCGGGATCATTCGTCTCGCACAGTCGGCCGAGCGCACGCTTGATCTACGAACTATTGCGCAAGCCGAGCTCGAGGCACTCGCGCGCACGACGCATGAGACGGTGAGTCTCGAGGTGTACGACGGCCACGCCGCCGCTGTTGCGGTCTGCCAGATCGACGGACCGAACCTTACGCCAATGCCCGATATGACGGGTCGCCCCGTGGCGATGCACGCCATTGCTGCCGGCAAGGTGCTGCTCGCCTCACTGCCAGAGCGCACCGTACTCTCAATTGCACGTCGCGGCCTCACCTCGTACACAAGTAGGACGATTACGGACCCGCGCGCACTTCTAGAAGAGCTTGCAGCGGTGCGACGCCGCGGCTACGCCCTTGGCGTTGGCGAGTGGGACGAGCGGATCGCCGCCGCCGCCGTTCCTGTGTGCGACGCGCGTGGCACGGTGATCGCAACAGTTGTCGTCTGGGGATCGTCGGCTCGCGTGAATCCGAGCACGCTCCAGAACCTCGTGAACGCGGCACGCGACACGGCGCGCCAGATCAGCACGAAGCTCGGCTGGAGCGGCGAGGCGCAGCGCCGCACCGGGATCGTCCCGGCAATCAAAGAGGAGGACGAGGACGAACTCTCCGTTGATGACGAGGCCGCTGTCTAATGTCTGACCACGAGCAGGGGTCGGGGATCGAGACGTTCCAGGCCGAAGGGCTCTCATTCGCACCAGACCCCGCAATGGCCGCCACGGCGAACGCTACCGCAGAGCTCTACGCTCAGGCAGCGGCAGACCCCCAGGCTTTCTGGGCCGACCAGGCGCGCGCCCTGCTCACCTGGCGAACCCCGTTCACCAAGACCCTCGAATGGGAGCTCCCATTTGCCACCTGGTTTGCCGACGGCACGCTGAACGTTGCCGAGAACTGCGTCGACCGCCACGTTGCCGCTGGCCGCGGCGAGCGCGTCGCGTTCCACTGGGTGGGCGAGCCAGGCGACCGACGCACGGTCACTTACAACGATCTCTACCGCGAGGTGCAGAAGACGGCGAATGCCCTGAAGGTGCTTGGCGTGCAGCAGGGCGATCGAGTGGCAATCTATATGCCGATGGTGCCCGAGGTTGCGGTCGCCATGCTCGCCTGCGCGCGCCTTGGTGCAGCGCATAGCGTGGTCTTTAGCGGCTTCCCTGCCAACGCACTCGCCGATCGCATCAACGATGCCGAGGCGAAGGTGCTCATCACCGCCGACGGGGGATACCGGAAGGGGACATTCTTCGAACTGAAGCCGATCGCCGATGAGGCACTGCGCAGTACCCCATCGATCACCGGCGTTCTTGTCTATCGCCGCCGCCGCGCTGAGACGAGCGGCGAGACGGCAATGCACGCCGGCCGCGACCACTGGTGGAGCGACCTCGTTGATGCGCAGGTTGCAGCGTGCCCCGCCGATCCGATGCCGGCAGAGCAGCTCCTCTTCCTGCTCTACACGAGCGGCACGACGGCGAAGCCGAAAGGGATCATGCACACGAGTGCGGGCTACCTACTCGGTGCCGCCCTCACCCACAAGAATGTGTTCGACATCAAGCCCGACGACACCTACTGGTGTGCCGCCGATGTCGGGTGGATCACCGGCCATACCTATATCGTTTACGGACCGCTCGCCAACGGCGCAACGCAGGTGATGTACGAGGGAACTCCCGACACGCCCGCATGGGATCGCTGGTGGTCGATCGTGGAAGAGTTGCAGGTCTCGATTCTCTACTGCGCACCAACAGCGATTCGCGCATTCATGCGTCAGGGTGAAGAGCATCCACGTAAGCACAACCTGCAGTCGCTGCGCCTCCTCGGCTCCGTGGGTGAGCCGATCAATCCTGAGGCGTGGATCTGGTATCGCGATGTGATTGGCGGCGGCCGCACCCCCGTGGTGGATACCTGGTGGCAGACGGAGACCGGCTCGATCATGATCAGCCCCCTCCCTGGCGTGACCACGACGAAACCAGGC
>CAIPEX010000037.1 GCA_903864185.1 uncultured Chloroflexota bacterium
TCCAAGCAGTTGCTCGGTACCACCAAGGTCGAGGTACGCCTCGTCGACGCTCACCTGCTCGATGACTGGTGACCACGCGCTGAGCACCTGCATGACCTCGCGCGAAACTTCTGCATAGCGATCGTGTCGTGGTTCGACAAGGATGAGCTGCGGGCAGCGTGCTAGCGCGCTGCGCGTTGATGTTGCTGCGCGCACGCCGAATGCCCGCGCCTCATAGGATGCGGCGCAGACCACGCCACGCTGGCCCTCGCTGTACCCAACAGCAACTGGCTTGCCAGCGAGCGCAGGGTTGTCGCGCACCTCAACCGATGCGAAGAACGCATCAAGGTCTACGTGCAGGATGCGACGACCAGGAGCACCGCTGACAGGAGGCGTCGTTAGGCCTTTGGTTCGATGACGACGGTCACCTCGGAGACGAGATGCGGCGCAACCTTCACCTGCACCTTGTACGAGCCGAGCTGCTTCAGTGGCTCGTCGAGCAACACCTGGTGCTTATCGATATCGAGACCGCGTCGGGCAAGTGCCTCGGCGATCTCCTTGGTCGTCACCGAGCCGAAGAGCTTCCCGCCCTCGCCGACCTTCACCCCCATGGTGAGGACGGTGGCGCTGATCTTCTGGGCGAACGCCTCGCTCTCGCTGCGGGCTCGCTCGCCCTTCTGCACGCGGGCGGCGATGGAGTCTCCGATCTTCTTGGCGCTCCCATCGCTGGCGGGGAGGGCGAGGCCGTTGGCGATGAGGTAGTTCTTGGCATACCCCCCGGCGACCTCTTTGACGTCGCCTGGCTTGCCGAGCTTCGGGACTACTGCGGTGAGGATGACCTTCATGGTGCTGCTCCTTTCATGGGGTGGCCGGCTGACAGGGGGTCATTCTCGCATAAAACACCCCTTGACACCGAACGGATGTTCTATGACACTAGCCATGCAGAACAGATGTTCTATCGGCAGGAGCCCCATACGGGGAGGAGTTTTGAGATGGCAATGCAACCGATCGTTCCAGTCCAGGCGGCAGTCACGGCGCACTGGCGTACGGGCGCCCCGCAGGCGATCTCCTTCGCTGGGGTCACCCGCAAGGTCACCCGCGTGCTCGCCCTCCGCCGCGAGCAGGGCACCTTCTCTGCCGCCACCGGGCCACGCACCCTCTGGGAGCTCGAGACAGAAGATGCAGCGCTCGTGCTGAGCTTCGCTAAGCGGACACGAACCTGGCGCATCGAGGCGTTCGACGATGCATGGGCGACGCTGCCATTTGCGTCAACAGTTGAGGTGCCAGGAGGCGTGCTCAGCCACGCCTAACACCCGCGGCTCGGCCGCACCGCTACGATCGGCAGATGGAGAAACCTGCCGACCAGTCACTTGCCAGCTACCTTGCGTCGCTTGCGGCGCCAACCCCCGCGCCAGGCGGCGGGTCGGCCGCCGCAGTTGCCGCCGGTATGGCCGCCGCACTCGTCGAGATGGTTGCCGGCCTCTCGCTCGCTAAGCAACCCGATGGAGGCGATGCCGCGCAACAGCAGGGAGCGCGCGATCGTGCTGCTGCAGCGCGCGTGACACTCCTCCAGTACGCCGAAGACGATGCGGCTGCATATACCGCATTTATTGAAGCACTTCGCCTCCCAAAGAACACGAACGATGAGCGCGAGGTTCGCACTGTTGCGATTTCTGCTGCTGCAGTGCGCGCAGCGGAAGTCCCCCTGCAAACACTCCAGGTTGCAACTGCCATTGCGAACGATGCAGCGGCGCTAACAGACCGGTCGCTCGCGAGTGCTGCAAGTGATCTTGAGGTTGCGCGTCGCTTTGCGCGCGCCGCCGGACGGAGTGCCGCTGACAACGTTGAGGCAAATCTTCCCTACATCGAAGAGGCAGAGACGCGCGCACGACTGGCGCAACGCACCGTTGCTGCGCTCGCCGATCTCGATCGCGCCGCACCGCCATCTGCATGAGGCACCACTCGTGAGTCGGTCACTTGCGGCGAAGCCGCGCCTGGCTCCGCTTGCTGAAGAGGCGGCAGCGCTGGTTGCGCGAGCAACCGTTGCACGAGATGGACGAGCGCCAGTACTCGCGGCGGTCATTGCCACGCGTCAGCCAGACGCACAGATCTATACCGAGCGCCTTCTCAAACAGGCCGCGGCGGCAGGGCTCGCGACCAAGACGATCACTCTTGCGAGTGACGCAACAGCAGATGACATCTCCCGCGCAATTACCGAGCTAGCCGAGAACCGTGACGTTGCTGGCATCATCCTGCAGTCGCCACTCCCCGACGGCGTTGATCGAGCGACAGTTGCCAAACACATCACCGTGCACAAAGATGTCGACGGGTTAACGGCAGAGAGCGCAGCGCTGCTTGACGCCGGCACGCTCGACGGCACGTTGCTTCCCGCTACCGCTGCAGCGGTGATGGAGCTCCTCCGCATGTACGAGATCCCTCTCACTGGTCGCAGGGCGGTCGTTGTCGGCCGGAGCGCCGTTGTCGGTCGTCCAGTTGCACAGCTCCTTCGCCTCGCAGGCGCACAGGTAGAGGTCGTGCACTCACAGACGATCGACATGGGCGCCGTGACGCGCAAAGCAGAGATCCTTGTCGTTGCGGCCGGGGTTGAAGGGCTCGTGCGCGGCGAGCATGTCTCGCGCGGAGCGGTGGTTGTCGACGTCGGCATTCATCTACGGGGCGAGAGCATCGTCGGCGATGTCGATGCTGCAAGTGTCGATGCTGCACTTGGCCCGGACGGCTGGTTGAGCCCTGTCCCAGGAGGCGTGGGCCCCATGACGAACGCCATGCTCATCCTGCAAGCCGCGCGGGCGGCGGTACGTCAGGCGGGGGCGTAGACTCACCCCATGGGATTTCCGTCTGACCTTGAGATTGCGCGCAGCGTCACCCCGCGACCAATCGGCGAGATTGCCAGCGCACTCGGCTTCCACGATGACGAGGTAGAGCCGTACGGACGGACCAAGGCGAAGATCAGCATTGAGGCGATCGAGCGACTCGAGAAGCGCGGCAGCCGCGGCAAGTATGTCGTCGTTACCGCGATCACTCCCACGCCGCTTGGCGAAGGGAAGACCACCACAACGATCGGCCTCGCCCAAGGCTTGAATGTGATTGGACATAAGGCCACGGTGGCAATCCGCCAGCCCTCACTCGGCCCGGTGTTCGGCATTAAAGGCGGGGCGGCGGGAGGGGGCTACAGCCAGGTGATCCCCATGGAAGAGTTCAACCTCCACCTGACGGGCGACGTCCACGCGATCGGCGCAGCGCACAACCTCGCTGCCGCATTCCTCGACAACCACCTACACCATGGCAACGCGCTCGGCATTGATGTGCGCAGCATCACCTGGCCGCGCGTCGTCGACATCAGCGACCGAGCGATCCGAAAAACGATCATCGGCCTTGGCGGGCGCGAGAACGGCATCGTGCGCGAGTCAGAGACGGTGATCACGGTTGCAAGCGAGGTCATGGCGGTGCTCGCCCTCGCCTCAAGCTTGGCCGACCTGCGTGCCCGTCTCGGCCGCATCGTGGTCGCTGAGAAAACCGATGGCACCCCAGTTACCACCGAAGATCTCAAGGTTGCAGGTGCGATGGCCGCACTCCTCCGCGACGCCCTCAAGCCGAACCTCCTCCAGACGCTCGAGGGTGGCCCAGCATTTGTTCACGCTGGCCCCTTCGCAAACATTGCCCACGGCAATAACTCCATCATTGCCGATCGCGCAGCACTTGCGACGAGTGAGATCGTCGTTACCGAAGCGGGATTCGGCGCAGATATGGGCGCAGAGAAGTTCTTCGACATTAAGTGTCGCGCCTCTGGCCTCACACCTGATGCAGCCGTGATCGTTGCAACCGTGCGCGCGCTGAAGATGCACGGCGGGGTTGGCAAGATCGTTGCAGGGAAGCCACTCGACCCCGCGCTCAGCGTCGAGAACGTCGATGCAGTTGAGCGCGGTGCAGAAAACCTCGCGAAGCAGATTGAAAACATTCGAGCGTTCGGTGTGCCAGCCGTCGTGGCGATCAATGCGTTCCCAACCGATACGGCAGCAGAACATGAGGCGATCCAGCGTGTTGCACGTGCAGCAGGGGCACGCGATGCGATTATCACAACCCACTTCACCGACGGCGGCGCCGGTGCCGCGAAACTCGCCGAGGCCGTGTGGGCCGCCGCGAACTCTGGTGAGGCGACATACGCGCCGATCTATGCCGACGACATCCCGCTCGCAAAGAAGATCGAGACGATCGCCGTGCGTATCTACGGCGCGGACGGGATCGACATTGCACCAGCAGCAGCCAAGCGCCTGACGCGCCTCGAGGAGCTCGGCTATGGCGCGTTGCCAATCTGCATGGCGAAGACGCAGTACTCCCTCTCGCATGACGCAACAAAGCTCGGTCGCCCAACCGGCTTCCGTGTGCCGGTGAAAAGCGTCACCCTCGCCGCCGGCGCCGGCTTCATCACAGCAGTTTGTGGCGACATGCGCCTCATGCCAGGACTCAACAAGACACCTGGAGGCGAGCGGATCGATCTCGACCTTGAGCACGGCGGAGAGATCGTCGGCCTCTTCTAGCCGTAGCAGGATTCCCGCAGCACCTCAACGTGAGGAACATTCCACGCCGCAACGGCGTTCTAGAGGCGAGGCGCCCCATACGCGGGCGCGTAAGTAGAGGTGACCTATGAGCAGCCTGCTCCGACTCCCCGCACTCTCGCTTGGTGCCAAGTTTGGCGCAGCGCTCGCACTCGCCTTTGCACTGGTTGCAGGTGGCGGGATGGGCCTCCTCACCGGGGCGACAAGTGAACTGCGCGCTCCTGGCGGAACTGACTCTGCAACTGGCGGAAGCGGCGGCACTGGTAGTGCAGCGAACCCAGGGGTCTTCCCGTCGAAAGACGCGAACGGCGGGAGCACGAGCGGTGATCGCGTGGATCTCGTACAGACCGGATACTTTGCGCTTGAGGTCGATGATCTCGATGCTCGCCTCGCAGCGATCTCATCGGCAATTGAGGCGAAAGGCGGCTACGTCTCGTCAAGTGCACGATACGGTGATGCAAGCAACCCGTCGCTCAATGTGACGTTCCGCATTCCTGCCACGGCATTCACAGCTGCAACCACGACGGTTCGCGGTGAGGGCACCGTCTTGCAGGAGGAGATCAGCTCCTACGAGGTAACGATGCAACTTGTCGACCTTGAAGCACGCCTGAAGAACCTTCGCGCCAGCGAGTCAGCGCTCATCAAGTTAATGGCGAAGGCGACGAGGATTGCCGATGTACTCTCCGTCCAGTCAGAGCTGAGCAGAGTTCGTGGCGATATTGAATCCTACGATGCACAGCGCGCAGCACTTGCGGATCAGGTTGCGATGGCAACAATCAGTGTCCAGCTCACGCTGCCGGCCTCGCCACTCGACACTGCGTCAAAGGATTTCAACCTCGTCAAAGAGATTCAATCCGCACTCGCCAACCTTGTCGCAGTTGGCCGTTCGGCGATTATCTTGGTGATCAACCTTGTCGTTGTCGCTCTGCCAATCGTCTTGATCGGCGCGCTGCTCGGCGGACTGCTGGGTCGGGCGATGACGCCACTTGTTGCAACGGTGCGCAGCCTGCTTGCAGGCGACGGAGCCAAGCGACGCGGACGCGCCCGCCGGTAAGTTGCGCTGGCGCTTAGGCGCCGCGTGCAGCTGCCGCAGCTGCGGCGATAACGGCGACAGTGATCAAGCCAATGAGGGCTCCGGCGAGGCCGGCAGCCCACGCACGAAGGTCGATGGCGCCAAGCGCGGCGGCATCGACCTCGCCGTGTCCACCGTGGTCATTGACCGCATGATCGCTCATGGTCGTAGTATCGCAAAGCATGAGAATCTCGCTTGGTGACGGCTTTGAACTGATCGGAATCGAGACGGCCGATGAGCTCGCGCTCGTTCCGCCGTGCACCCGCGCCGATGCCGATCACGCAACCTGCACCTGGTGGGAAGACGCCGACCGTGGTGCAAAGGCGATGAGCGCCTCTCTGAGCACCGCTCCCGCACGCGCATCGGCGCCAGCCGGTGGGAAGGGCGCCCTTGCCGCGTTCCTTGGTGTCGAAGAGGAGAGCGCGCCGGCATTCAATCCCTTTGCTCCCAAGCCGCCGACACGTGACGAGGCGCTCCGTGATGCTGCCGCAGCGCCGGGTCAACCGCCGAAGCTCCGCCTCCTCACGCGACAACTGCCAGTGAGCGGGCCGATGGGCTGGGTCCTTCTCGCCAAGGGCGAGCCGGTCGCCTACTGCCAGGCGGGGCCACTCTCGGCCTTTCCGCGTGCGCAGCGCTTGCGTGATCGCTACCCCGACCTCCCCGCCTCACCACCGCCCGCGATCATCACGTGCATCTCGGTTGTTCCAGCTGCGCGCGGAACGGCGCTCGGCAGCGCCCTTGTGGAAGGGGTGCTCGTGCGCTTGAGCGCCGCAGGGTTCTCTGCTGCCGAAGCATTCCCAGAAGACCCGGCAAGCGTGAGCGATCCCGACGCAACCTCAACGGCAACACAACGCTTCTGGGAGCGCCTCTCGTTCCGTGTCGCCGCAACCGGCCCAGATGGCCGCTGGCCTGCGATGCGCCGCGAGCTGACATAGCGGTGAAGGCGCTTCCACGTTACGAGATCGTCGCGAATGCCAGCGAGGGGCGCGATGCGTCGGTGCTCGAGGCACTCACACGCGCGATTACAGAAACGGAAAACGTTCTACTCCTCGATCTCCATGCAGATGTCGATCACGACCGCTCTGTGCTCACGTATGCCAGTGATGACACCGATGCCCTTATTCGCGCAACGATCCGCCTCTCAGCAACGGCAACGGCACGCATCGATCTCAGCAGTACCAGCAAAACCGGTAGCAACGAAGGCGTGCATCCGCGCATTGGTGCGCTAGATGTTGTTCCCGTTGTGCCGATAGGACTAGGCGCCAACAGTGCAGAAGCCTCCGCGATCGCGATAGAGATCGCACGCATGATCGGCGCAACCGGTGTCCCCGTTCATCGCTACGGGCTGATTGCGCGGGATCCATCGCGTGCTGCACTCACGCCTCTTCGACGGGGCGGCTTTAGGGGGCTCCGCGCGCTCCACGAACGCGAAGACGGGGCACCAGACGATGGCCCTGCGCTGCCCCATGCGACGGCCGGCGCAACGGCCGTTGGCGTGCGCGCGGTGATGGCCGCATGGAACATCGAGCTAGCTGAGGGGTCGGAAGATCGACAACGCACTGCAGCGCA
>CAIPEX010000038.1 GCA_903864185.1 uncultured Chloroflexota bacterium
GTCGTGACCGACTTGCGGCTGATGACGCCTGGCGCGATGCGCTCAACGGGGCGGCTCTTCTTTGCATTGATTGGCCCCTTGCCGTCGAGTGGGCGACCGAGTGGGTCGACAACGCGACCGATCAGCTCTGGGCCGACCGGAACCTCAACAACACGGCCGGTGGTCTTGACGGTGTCGCCCTCTTTGATGAGCTTTGCGTCACCGAGAAGCACGGCGCCAACCGTCTCTTCGCCGAGGTTGAGCGCGATGCCTGCAACGCCGCCAGGGAACTCGAGGAGTTCTGACGAGAGTGCGCCTGAGAGTCCGTACACCTGGGCAATGCCGTCGCCAACCTCAACTACCGTACCAACGGTACGCGTCTCGGCTGCGCCGTCGAATCCCTCGATCTGCGCCTTCAGGATGCTAATAATCTCGTCGGATCGGATCGCCATCTCGCTACTCCTCGCTGCTCTTCGCGCTACTTACCGGTTCAGCCGGCGGCCGAGAGGATCTGCTCGCGCATGCGCGCTAGCCGCCCCTTTACGCTTCCATCTACCAGTCGATCGCCAACGCGAAGGGTGACCCCTCCGATCAGGCTCTCGTCAACGGTATATGCGACGCGCACAGCGCCGCCTGCAATCGTTTGTGCATGTGCCTCGATGCTGGTGCGCTCTCCCTCGCCGAGATCGAGGGCGCTGCTCACTCGCGCTGCAGTGATCCCATTACGAAGATCGAGCGCCTCGCGCACCGCATCTGCAATCGCTGGCACATCGATCAGGTGCCGGCGACGCGCAAGCATCGTGAGGAGTGCGGTGACGCGCGGCGTAATCGTGCCGCCCGCTGCACTCGTAAGCGCCGCCACGCGGCTCGGAACGGTTGCGCGTGGGTCGTCGAGAAGGAGGCGGGCACCCGGTGTGCTCACCACAGCGGCGAGTCGGTCCAGCTCACTGGAGAGACTCGCGGCGGCCGTTGCATCACTCACCGCGCTCAGCAAGGCTGAGGCGTAGCGACGAGCGGCACCAAGTGGACGATCCACTAGTTCCCCTTCCTGCTCTGCTCGTCGAGGAACTCCCCGACAAGCTTGCGCTGCTGTGCGCCATCCATTGATGTGCCGACCACCTTCGAGGCGGCGCTGATCGCGAGATCGGCAACCTCGCTGCGGATTGCTGCAAGTGCGCTGACGCGCGCCGCTTCAATCTCGTTCATGGCACTCACGCGCATCTGCTCAAGTTCGGCCTTGAGTGCAGCGGCCTGCGTGTCACGAATCTGGGCTGCTGCTTTCTCTGCCGCGGCGCGCAGCGCATTTGCCTCGCGCCGCGCTTCTGCGACAGCTTCGTCTGATGCCGCAACAGCAAGGTTCTTTGCTTGTGCCGCTGCTGCAGCGTCACGAAGACCCTGCTCAATGCGTGTGCGACGTTCATCGAGCATCTTGGTGATGGGGCCGAGCGCAACAGAGCGCAGCACCAAAATAAAGAAGCCGAAGTTTGTCGCGGAGACGATGATCCAGAAAAGGTTGAAGCTGATCCCTGCCTCTGGCGTCACACCCGGTGCGGGCACGTCGACAAGGTGGGATGCCGCTGCAACAACTCCGTGAATCAGCGCGTCGATCTGCATGCTGATCGTTACTTAAGGACCAGTGTCAGGATGCCGAGCACGATCGCAAGAACGCCAAGGCCTTCTGCGAATGCTGCACCAAGAATGAAGACGCCACGCACTGCGCCGGCAGCTTCTGGATTGCGTCCGATCGCGCTTGCGGCTGCTGCCGTTGCGAGACCTACGCCAATAGCAGGCCCGATTACGCCGAGCGCTGCGATTCCGCCTGGAAGATTGTCCATCGGTCCGTTCCTCCTACCTATCTGTGGCCGCCGCTCGGACCCCCGCCGAGCGTTCGACCGCTGCTACCCAGCTACGGCTAGTGTGCCGCAACTTTCGTTTCTGCTCCTGCTATGCCCCCCGCTCCAGCGTCAACTGGTGCGTGGTGCTCATCATGCCCCTCCTCGTGATGACCCTCCATGGCCAACATCGTGAACACGAGGACAAGGATGCTGAAGATGATCCCCTGCATGAGCCCAACGAAGAGCTCAAGGCCATAGAGCGCCACAGGGATAAAGGCGAACGTGATCGTGGTCATCACGGTGAGCGCAAGTTCGCCACCATAAATGTTGCCGAACAAACGCATGGAGAGCGCCACTGGCTTTACGAACTCCAGGAAGAACTCGATGAACCCGACGAAGAGGCCAACTGGTCCACGCTTCAAGCTGAAGAACTTTCCGAGATAGGCACCAATGCCAAGTGCACGGATCCCCTGGAAGTGGAAGTAGAAGAAGGTAACCAGTGCCATCCCTACCGTGACATTCACGTCGCTCGTCGGTGCGCGGAATTCATGGAGTCGGCCAACGCCTGGGATGAGCCCCGACCAGTTCGATGCAACGATGAAGAAGAAGATGGCGAGGAAGAAGGTGACGAAACGTTCCGAGCCTGGACCGCCGATGCCGACGGCGAATCCAGAGAGGCCCTCGATCGCAAACTCGACCATGTTTTGTACGCGTCCGGGAATCTCTTTGAGCTGTCGCGCAACAAGGTAGAGCGCGAGGATGACAACGGCCATCACGATCCAGGTCATGATGATGGAGCCAGTAATCGACGGGTAGAAATCGAAGAGTGTTGCTGCGTGATGCTCTTCTGGGCCGAGATTAATCACTGCATGAGGAACGATCGGCTCAAGTGCCTGGCGAATTACCGCACCAGGGAAGCCGACAAGACCTTCGCCACTCGTCACCATTGCTGCGACGACATCCACGACGAGAACGATGAGTGCGCCAATGAGAAGGGTGCGCTTGGTGTTGTTCGGTCGCGCTGCTGCTACCGTCACTGCCCCCTCCTCTCTTGCTCTCTTGCGAGACGTTCTTCTAGTCGCTTATTTGCGGCTGCTTCGTCAAGTGCTTCAAACATTCGGAGTGCTCGACGTACGAGTCGCGCCGCCCCAATCGCCCCGATAGCAAAGCCTCCAAGGAACCCTGCGATCAAGAAGAGTGGCCGTGTGCCAAGCCCTTCATCGACCCAGTTGCCGAGGAGCGCCCCCCCAAGGTTTGCCACGAGGAGCGTGATCCCAATCTGCGAGAAGAGTGCGATGTAGGCGCTCCTCCCACCGATCGTCGTCAGCCCTTGCGGGACGTCGGGGTTCTCCGTGGATTCTAGCCGAGGGGTGGGAGATACGCCGTCGCCAGACATCAAGAATCGAGTGTGCGACGGCTCAGCCAGATGACCATGGCGCCGAGCGCGACAAGGAGGCCCGCGAACGCGTAGAGCGAGCTGCTCTCCGAGAGGCTGAGTGCGGCAAGGCCGAGGAGGCCCGTGATCCCGTAGAGGGCAAAGACGGCGCCGCGATGGCTGAGGCCAGCGGCGAGGAGTCGCCGGTGAATATGCGTGTTGTCAGCGCTGTAGGGGGAGCGCCCTGCAGCAATCCGCCCAACGATGACAAAGAAGGCGTCGATGATTGGCACGCCGAGAATCAAGAGGGCAGCAGCGACTTTTGCTGTGCCGAGCATGGCAAGCATCGCCAAGATAAATGCAACAGCTTGAATTCCGCTCGTCCCCATATAGATCGACGCCGGATGGAAATTAAAGCGGAGGAACCCGGCGAGTGAGCCGGCAAGCGCAAAGCAGAGTCCGGCGAGGAGTGGCGTTGTTGGCGCCGCAATCAGTCCGAGCGTCACAGCGGCGATGAGTGCGATGCCGCCAGAGAGACCATCGAGCCCGTCGATGAAGTTCATGCTGTTCTGCATGCCGAGAAGCCAGAAGATTGTGAGCGCCGTACCAAGCGCATCGGGGAGTAAGAGGACGCCTTCGCCGAGCGGATTGGCAACGAAGAGGATGCGCATGCCGAACGCAATCGGCACGAGTGTGACGGCGATCTGCGTCAGCAGCTGCCAGCGCGCACGAAGGTCGTAGCGGTCGTCAATGAGGCCAAGGATGGCGGCGATGAGCGTGCCGAGCACGAGTGCCGGCCCTTGCACGGTAAGGATGCGCGTCGCACTTGCACCCGTGTTGATGCCGAGTGCGGGCGCAAGGAGCATGAGTGTTGCAGCAGTGATTGCAAATGCGATGGCGACAGCAAAGCCGCCAGCGCGTGGCACGGGAACCGTATTGATGCGGCGCTCGTTCGGATGATCCGCAATCCCGTAGCGAATGGTGATGCGGCGCATGATCCCTGTGCCTACGAGGGCGAGGATGCACGAGGTGACCGTGATCACGAGATACAGCGCGGGTGTAATGAACGATGGTTGCACCACCGTGGTCATCTGCTCCCCTCTTCTGCAAGCATCGTTGCGTCACGCCCTGGCACAGGGAATGTGCGCGCGAGTTCGCTCACTTCACGGGCGATGTGCGCGAGGCCTGCAGGATCATCGCGACGCGCAATTGCGTCGACCGACCATTGGGCGATCTTCTCCATCTCGCGCGCGCCCATTCCGCGTGTTGTGGCGGCAGGGGTGCCGTAGCGCACCCCGCTCGTCACCATGGGGGAGCGGGTCTCGCCAGGGATGCTGTTCTTGTTGATCGTGATCCCGACCGCCTCGAGGGCGAGGGTTGCCTCCTTGCCCGTAACGCCGAGCGGGGTGACGTCACACAAGATGAGGTGTGTATCTGTCCCGCCCGTGATCACCCCGAACCCGCATGCGGCGAGCGCGCCTGCCAGCGTCTGCGCATTGGCGAGCGTCTGCTCCATATAGGTACGGAACGCTGGCTCCAGCGCAAACTTGAAGGCGACAGCCTTTGCGGCAATCACATGCATGAGCGGGCCGCCCTGGTTTCCAGGGAAGACGCTCTTGTCGAGCGTTGCTGCAGCTGATGCGCGCGCAAAGGCCATGCCGCCGCGTGGCCCGCGAAGCGTCTTATGGGTGGTCGTGGTGACAAGGTCGGCATGGGGGAATGGCGATGGGTGGAGGCCGGCAGCAACGATCCCTGAGATGTGTGCCATATCGACCATGAGTTGCGCGCCAGACGCATGCGCGATGCGTGCAAAGCGTTCAAAGTCGAGGAGGCGCGGATACGCGCTTGCGCCTGCGATGAGCACCTTTGGCTTCGCCGTCTCGACCGCTCGCTCTACCGCGTCCCAATCGATGAGGCCGTCGTCGCTTCGCACGCCATAAAACGTTGGGGTAAACCACTTGCCTGAAATATTGACGGGCGAGCCGTGAGAAAGATGGCCACCCTGGTCGAGGCTCATGGCGACGAATGCGTCGCCGGGCGACATCGCGGCGGTGAAGGCGGCGATGTTTGCCGATGCGCCCGAGTGCGGCTGAACGTTGACATGCTCGCTGCCTGCGAAGAGTTGGAGGGCGCGCGTTCGTGCAAGATTTTCTACATCGTCGATGAACTCGCAGCCGGCGTAGTAGCGCTTCCCTGGGTAGCCTTCGGCGTACTTGTTCGTAAGGATGGATCCTTGTGCTTCGCGCACGGCAGCAGAGGTGTAGTTTTCTGACGCGATCAGCTCAATGTGATCGCGCTGACGAAGCGCCTCACTGGTGATTGCCGCAGAGAGTTCGGGGTCGGCCTCTCGCAGGCTCATATCCATCTGTGGATCGCGCGCATGCTGGCTCACGTAACCCTCCAATCTCGTGTTTGACGTCGCCCTATTCTCCCCCTGAATTAAGGATTAGGCGCTCGATCATGCGCGCCGCCCCATCCTCTTCGCACGAACGAGCCTCATATCGTGCGGCGGCGAGCACGGCGGCAGGGGCACCCCCCATCGCCACCCCGTGCCCAGCAGCGGCGAGCATCTCTAGATCGTTGTGCTGGTCGCCGATCGCCATCGTCTGTGCGAGGGGGATCTCGAGCCGGTCGGCAAGCCAGCGAAGGGCGGCGCCCTTATTCACTCCAGGAGCCGTGAACTCTAGGTATTCAGGGTGGCTAATGGTCACGTCGAGTCGATCGCCAAAGGTTGCGCGCGCAGCTTCGAGTACGCCATCTGCATGACCAGCAGGAGCGTGCGCGACCACCTTTGAGAGTTGGAGTGGTGTCGCTGCAAGATGCGCAACAAGATCTGGCACCGTTGCGAGACGTTCGTGTGCGCTCCCCTCCATCCATCCGCGGTAGATAACCGCATGCGGATCGCGATCATCAAAGTGGAGGTCGTTCTCGGCAACCGTGTGCCCCCAGAGTCCGTGCTCTTTACACCAGGCGATCGCCTCGGCGCCGAGCTGAGATTCGAACGGGATGTGACGAACGAGGCGACCGACACTCGGGTCACCTGGCGCAGGAAGCTCGCGCGCGATCGCGCCTTGCATCCCAATGAGTGGGCCATCGACACCGATGCGTTGCGCATACGGCAAGAAGCTGGGGATGTTTCTCCCCGAAGAGATCGTTGCGATCACGCCCTTCGCTTGCGCAGCGCGAATTGCATCAACCGTTCGTGCCGAGATGACGCCGCCGTGCGGAAGGAGTGTTCCGTCGAGATCCATGACGAGCAGGCGGATTGGCTCCATCGCGTTATCCGCTTCTGCGCACTTCGGCCATGCGCGGGTGGCCCGCAAGGTCATCGCGAATTGCAACGCGCCAACCGAGTCCGAGACCATCGACGAGCTGCACGATTGCGGCCGATTGTCCATCGCCAAATTCAAGGAGTGCCGCACCGCCCGGACGCAAGAGTCGCGGTAGTTCTGCAACGAGGCGTCGAATCAACTCAAGGCCGTCGCTTCCGCCGTCGAGTGCGCGACGCGGCTCGGCAGCAATGGAGACATGCGAGAGGTCGCGGTGGGTTTCGCTTTCCGGATGAAACGATGCTGCCGCATGTGCTGCGTCAACCACTGCCGTTGGCACATACGGAAGGTTCGCGATGAGCAGGTCGAGGTGAGGCGGATCACCTGGGGCGCGCGTCCCGATGAGTGGCTCGGCGAGATCTCCGTGAACGAAGGTGATTCGCGAGCCAACGCCGGTGCGCAACGCGTTGGCGCGCGCGACGGCGAGCGCCTCGCCAGAGATGTCGGTTGCGGTCAGGCGTAGTGGTGCACGCGCCTCGTCGACAAGGGCGATCGCCAGTGCGCCACTCCCTGTGCCGATCTCGGCAACGTTGAGCGGCTGCGGCGGACGGCCAAGTGCGCGTGCGGCGGCGGTGCGGTCGGTGATGAATGCGAGTGCACTCTCAATAATGAGTTCGCTCTCTGGGCGCGGGTCGAGTACATCTGGCGTGACGAGCAGCTCAAGCGCACGAAAGCCGCGCCGCCCCGTGAGGTGACTGATCGGCCTGCCGCGCCCGCGCTCGGCAATGAGCGCATCGAGCGCAGCGCCTGCGTCGCCTGCGCTCAACGCGGCACGGGCGATGCGCAGTGCTTCAGCGAGCGAGGGGTGTGCGTCTGCAAGTGGTGTCGGCTCCGGTAGTTCTGCGTTCAGTGGCAGCGACAGTGGGAAGCCAGCGGCAACCGCTGTGCGAAGTGTGCTCACGCGCGTTGCGAGCAGTGCGGCGAGAAGGAGCTCGGCATCGAGTCGCGGCGTGGTGCTCCCTACTTCTGTAAGGGCACGCGTTGCAGAGCGGAGTAGCGTGGCGCCATCGGCCTCACGCGCAACTGCGGCGCGATTCGCCTCGTGCTCGTTCACTCGCTCGCCAGACGTGCAGCCTGATCTGCTGCAGCGAGTGCTTCGTGAAACGGTGCAAGATCGCCATTGAGGACACCATCGACATCGAATTTATCGAAGCCGATCCGGTGGTCGGTCACGCGGTTCTGTGGCCCGTTGTACGTGCGAATCTTTTCACTGCGATCGCCGCTGCCGATGAGCGCCTTGCGCGCCTGTGAGTCGGCGCTGCGTCGACGCTCCTCTTCGGCGGCAAGGATGCGACTGCGCAAGATTGCGAGGCCCTTCTCCTTGTTGCGCAACTGGCTGCGCTCATCTTGCATTTCCACCACGAGGCCGCTGGGGATATGCGTGATACGCACGGCGGAGTCGGTGGTGTTGACGCCCTGACCGCCGTGGCCGGATGCGCGCTTCACGTCGATGCGAAGGTCGCTTTCAGGGATGACGAGGTCGACCGCTTCGGCAACAGGGAGCACGACAACGGTTGCCGTGCTCGTATGAATGCGACCGGCAGACTCTGTGGCGGGAACGCGCTGGATGCGGTGCACGCCTGCCTCCCATTTAAAGGCGCTCCAGGCGCTCTCGCCGGAGATCTCCACCATCCCTTCGCGAATGCCGCCAACGGGGGTCTCAACGAGTGCAGCAACCTCGGCCTTCCACCCCTGTCGCTCCGCGTAGCGGAGGTAGGCGCGGAACAGTTCGCCGGCAAAGATCCCCGCCTCGTCGCCACCCGCTGCGGGGCGCACCTCTATAAGGACATCGCGCCCATCATTTGGGTCGGGCTCAAGCAGGAGGCTTGGGAGGCGTTCGAGGATCTCGCGCTCGATCGCCTCGCCGTCGGTGCGCTCAGCGACCGCGAGGGCGCGCATCTCTGCGTCGGCATCAGGGTCGGCCTCAAGCGCGCGGGCGTCGACAACGCGTTGGCGCGCAGCGGTAAGTCGCTCGCCCGCCTCAGCAATCGGAGATGTTCGTGCAAGCTCGCGGCCGATGCGCGTGAGGATGGTGTGGTCGGCGAGTGACTCCGGGCGCGTGAGCTCCGCCTCTAGTGCGGCGCGGGCGGTGAGGGCAGCAGCAAGCCGAGCATCAAGTTGCGCGCGGTCGCTCACGGTTACAAGCTCCCGAGCGAACGGGACGTTGGTCGCTCTGATCCAGCTGGTGCCGCTGCTCCGTTTGCGTGGAGCGCAACGGTGAGTGCAACGATCGCAACGTCGTGCATCGCATCGTCGGGCTTTCGTGTGGTGATTCGCTGCACGGCAATGCCGGGAGCTGCGAGTGCGCGGGCAACGATGTTGGTGCGGTAGCGGCCGAGAAGGCGCAACACCTCGTAGGCAATCCCTGCAACAAGCGGGATACCAATGATGCGGCTGATGATGGTGCCGATCATGTCGAGGCGACCCACGAGAGAGAAGAAGACGATGCTCACAAGGATCACCACCACGAGGAACTCCGTGCCACATCGCGGATGTGCGGTTGGATAGCGCGCGAGGTTCTGTCGCGTGAGTGCCTGCTCGTTCTCCAGTGTGTGGATCGCACGATGCTCTGCGCCGTGATAGCGATACGTTCGATCAATGTCGCCACTGCGGCCAACCAGTGCGAGATAGCCGAGCAAGACGCACACTTGCAACACCCCGTCGAGTGCGCGTTCAACCAAGAGTGGCGTGCCGCCGACCAGTCCGGTGAGGATTCCTGCGATGACGGCGGGAACCACGTTGAACCCGATGATGGCGACGAGCAGGGTTGCAAACAACATTCCGACAATTGCGATGCGCGAACTGACGGTTGCGGGCTCTTCGTCGCCAGCGGCAACGTCGGCACTGCGCATGAGCCAATGCGCACCGATTGTGAGCGTCTCCCACAGCACGAGAATGCCGCGCGCGAGCGGCAGTGCAACCGCCTTGGTGCGGAGCTCACTCGATGGGAGCGGCTCGTGTGCCGTCGCGATCTCGCCCTCTGGTGTGCGCAGTGCTACGCCGATGTGTGTGGGGCCGCGCATTAAGACGCCGTCGACGAGGGCTTGCCCACCGTAGGCAATGAACTGTTGCGACGTGCTTGTTGCACTTGCAGCAGCGGTTGTCAGCGCATGTGGCAGGGCAGCAAACGATGCGCGTGTGAGGCGGTGGAGGCGACGCGTGCGCGGCACGGCGACGCCGTTACGGCGCCGCATATCGATCAGCGCGAGCGACCGAGGCGCTTCTGGAAGCGCTCGACCTGGCCGGCTGTGTCGAGGATCATCTGCTTGCCAGTGAAGAACGGATGGCAGTTCGAGCACACTTCGGTCTTCAGCTCGTCCTTGCGTGTCGAGCCAACGGAAAACTTGATCCCGCACGCGAGGCAGGTGATTTGAACCTGCCCGTACTTTGGATGAATCTCTGGCTTCATCGTCGGCTCTCTAGGACTCTGAGGCGATCACGTTGACGCGCTTCTTCAAGCGCGACTCGTGATCGAACTTCACAGTGCCGGTGATCGTTGCGTAGATCGTGTAGTCGCTGCCCAGTCCAACGCCACGCCCTGCAGCAAACTGTGTGCCGCGCTGGCGCACGATGATGCCGCCTGCGTTAATCGACTCGCCGTCGCCAACCTTGACGCCAAGGCGCTGACCAGCGCTGTCACGTCCGTTGCGGCTGCTTGATCCTGCCTTCTTATGTGCCATGGTCGATGCTCCTTAATTACTCTGCGTCAGCCGACGTGGCCTTCTTGGCCGCCGGCTTCTTCGCTGCTGGCTTCTTTGCTGCAGGCTTCTTTGCTGCAGCCGTTGCTGATGGCGCACGCTTCTCCGTAGCTGTTGCTGGCGCTTTCGCTGCTGCTGGAGCGGCGGGTGCTGCAGCTGCAAGCTTTGCTGCAAGCGCTGCGTCGGACTTCGCCTTCTCTGCTGCAACGGCGCGTGCTGCGTTGGCAACCTGCTCGCGGGCGGCGGCTCCCGCCTCCCACGCAGCCTTTGCACTCACGCCACCAACTGCGACTTCAGTGATCTTGATGCGGTGCAACTCTTGGCGGTGCCCCTTGGTGATTCGGGAGCGCGCCTTCGGTCGATACTTGAATGAGATGGTCTTTACGCCGCGCTCCTGGCCAATCACCAGTGCGGTGACCTTGGCGCCAGCAACAACCGGCGTGCCGACTTCGGTCTTGTCGTCAGTACGAACAAGGAGGACGCGGTCGAAGGAGATCTCGCTCCCTGGGATGGCGCCAGTCAGCTCGACCTGGAGCTCAGCGTTGAGTTCCACGCGATACTGCTTACCACCAGTTTCGATGACTGCGTACATATCTCGTCCTTACTGTCTGTGTGCGGTGGGGTTCCCACCGACGGGTCGCAAACTGACGGGATGGTCAGACGCGGGAGGCGAAGTCTAGGGCTCCTGCACGCTTCGCGTCAACCGCAGCGCTTAAATGTTACAGCTTTAGCCTCCGAAGCCACCGTGGGTTCGGTGACTCTGCACAAGCCCGAGCCCAAAGGCGAGGGAGACCACGGAGGCGCCGCCGTAGGAGACGAACGGGAGCGGGATGCCGGTGATCGGTGCGACGCCCAAATTCATGCCGATATTGACGACGGCTTGGAAGAGGATGATGGTCGCCATCCCTCCCGCCAGGATCACGCCGAAGGCATCGGTGCTGTTCCAGGCGTGGAGGAGGAGGCGCGCAACCAGCAGGGCGAGTAGCCCGATGATCAAGAGCCCGCCGACAAGGCCGAAGGCGCGGACAAGGGCGGCAAACACGAAGTCACTCTCTTGCACGGGGAGTGGGGCCTGGCTGGCGGTACCGTCGAACCCCGCGCCGAAGAGGCCGCCGCCAGCGATCGCCCGAATCGAGCGCGTCAGTTGGTACTTGGGCCCTGCCGGGTCGGCGTTCGGATCGATGAATGCCAAGAGGCGCTCTTTTTGATATTCGCGCACAACAAAGACCCAAGCGATCGGCACGACTGCTGCGCCGAACGTCGCAAGGCCGGCGATCCACCGAGAGGCGACCCCCGAAAGCAGGAGTGTGCCGAAGAGTGCGCACACCAAGACGAGTGCGGTTCCAAGATCGGGCTGCGCGGCGACCAGTACAAAGAGTGGTCCGATCACTGCGCAGGCGATCACGACGTCACCGAGCCCCCCATGCTCATGGCCGATGCGCGTCAGTACCGCGGCAAGCGCGATTAGTGCAATAACTTTTGAGATCTCGCTCGACTGGATGGTGATGCCAAAGATTGCAATCGCACGTGCGTTACCGCCAGAGTCGACTCCATAGATCAGCGTCACGACAAGGAGCAGGATGTTTGCCGCATAGAGCGGCCAGGCGAACGAACGCACCCACTGCCAGTTTGTTCTAATCGTTACGAGATAGACGATCGTTCCGATCGCAACCCAACTCACCATACGAACGAAGAGTGAGTCAATTGCGAACACATCTTGGCCGTACGCGCGGGCGTTGAGGAGCGCCATCACAATTCCCGTAAGTGCAAGAAGCGCGGTTGCAAGCGCGGCGGGTATATCAATTCGCGTAATCGATCCGCTGCCTGAAGAGGTCTGCAGCGATCTACTGTCCATAGTGATTACCTATCCGCAAGTACGACGGTACAACCCAGCTGCGGTGCAGTTTGAAGTGCAACTGCAGGTATTTCTTTGTCACCTCGACGCCAGCGTTGCCAACAGTGTTTGAGCTGTGCATGAATGCCACAAACGCAAATGTTGCATCGGTCTTACTCCAATCGCTCGTAGGGGCAACGAACCCAGAGAACCAGTTGTGATACGGAAGGTGGCCGTGTCTATCGCGCGTGCCGAACTGCGCTGTGCCAGTTTTTGCAGAGAGGTTAAGTGGCAGGCCATTGAAACGGAAGTACATCCGAGGGTTCACTACGACGAGATGCCCCGCCCTGCGCATCTCCGCAAGAACAGTTGCGCGCATACCAACCTCGCCGAGCACTGTTGGCTTCGTTGCTTCAACAGTGAGGCCGTCGGCACTTCGCAACTCGAGGACAATGCGTGGCACCCAGCGCGTGCCGCCATTTGCAAGTGCTGCATACGCGTTGAGAAGTTGAAGCGGCGTCGCGAGGTCATACCCTTGGCCCTGCGCGGACTGGAGCACCTCTCCGTTGTAGAGCGTGCGATTGATGGTTGAGAGCGCCCAATCATTATCGGGAACGACACCGATCCCCTCACTTGGGAGATCAATCCCTGTAGGTTGAGAAAATCCCCACTGCCGGCCGCATGGTGCGAGGCGGTCGAGCTTAATCACGCGGGCAATGCGGAATGTCACCACGTTGGAGCTGAACGAGAAGCCGACAGCCGGGGTCATCATGCCGCCAAACCCTGGTGGCTTATTCCACTCCCAGAATTTTTCTCCGTCAACTTCGAGGTACGGGGTTGCGGCAAATTGATCATCGGGTTGCACGAGATTGCTCTCCAGCGCACATGAATATGTCACGAGCTTATACGTGCTTCCTGGTGGGTAGATAGAGGCAACTGCGTGATTGACGAGCGGTGCGTGTTGATTGCGAAGATATGCGGCGTATTGCGCGTTCGTGATCCCTTTCGCAAAGTCATTTGGATTAAATGTTGGAAGACTTGCCATCGCAATGATTTCGCCGTTCTGTGGATTCATTGATGCGAGTACACCCTCTTTGTTCCCTGCCGCTTTTAAGCCCCATGAGAGCGCGCGGAATGCAGCGCGCTGTGCAACTGCATCAATGGTCAGCACCACCGTCTTCCCTGGAACGGCTGGGGCGATCACGCCAAGGTCGCGCACTGTTCGGCCCTGCGCATCAATTTCGATCTGGCGAATGCCACTGGTGCCTCGAAGCTCGGTCTCATATGCAAGTTCGATGCCAGAGCGACCAATAAAATCGTTTGACGTATATCCGAGGTCACTTAACGCGCTTGCTTCTTGTGCATCGATTCTTGCAACGTACCCAACAACGGCAGCGAACAGTTCACTGTAGGGATAGACGCGTTGCGGCTCAAGAAGCGTCTCAACACCAGGGAGTGCAACGTGTTCTTCAGCAATCAGGCGGGCTGCAACTTCATCAACTTTATTGGCGATTCGAACCGGGTCCCAGAGAGAGCCGGTAGCGCGATCGAGCGTCATCGTGATCACCACCGGATCAACGCGGAGAATTTTTGCAAGTGTTTCTACAACCTGCGGTCGAATCGGGAGAGGTAGATCGCCTGGTCGAATCTGAACGGAATACGTTGCAATGTTTTTTGCAAGCAGCCGTCCTACGCGATCAAGAATCACGCCGCGGAAGGGAACAATCGATCGCTCGACAATGCGATGCCCCGCGGGAAGTGCGCCGATGTCGCGCGAACCGCCGCCACCGTCAATTTGAATCGCAGTGAGGCGAACGCTGAGGCCGCCAAAGATCAGCATCGTTGCGATACCCGCAGCAACAAAGCGCCAGGTGCGTCGCCGCACACTCCGCCCTTCGCTCCCGTAGGCGCTCGGAGTTATCTGAGGATTCATCAGATCGCTCTTAGCGCCGCGCGGCAACGCTCAACTGCGGCCCACCCCAACGCTGGGAGGCGATCCGGGCGGCAACGGCTCCAATAAGCAGGTCAAGCACGTATCGCCCGAAAGGTGAGGTCGATGGACCTCCGCCATTGAGGAGGAACGTTGTAACAATCCATGTGCCGACTTCTGCTGTTGCGAGGCCGGCTGTGATCGCGACCATTCGCCGAGCTGCGCCTACCCCGCCATCGCCTAAAACCGCGGCCGATGTGAGCGCGCCGAGCATGAAGGCGAGCGAGGTCGATCCAAGTGGGTGGCTGGTTAGCGAGTCGAGAATGAGTCCGGCAATAAAGGCGAAGAGCAGGATGACCGAGCGTCGCTGTGGAGCTGCGAGCGACAAGATGAAGAGGAGCGCCAGGTCGGGCGGCTGGGCAATCGACCAGGCCTCACTGAGGCGCACCTGGGCAAAGCAGGCAATTGTTACAACAACCCCAAAGATGATGCGGTTCCTCATCGCGCTAGGATACTCCTCTTCCTCTCTGGCTGGCGGGGCCGGCTGGCGTGTTCCACGTGAAACATGGGGTTGGGCGTGCTGCGGGGCTCCTGCTACACTACCGACGTGAGCACCCCAATCACACCCTCGTCGCCCAAGCGCGCGCCAATCATCGTGTGCGCGAACCAAAAAGGGGGGGTTGGGAAGACGACCACGGTCGTCAACCTGGCGGCCGAGCTCGCACACCGGGGATATAAGGTGCTGGCGGTCGATCTTGACCCACAGCGCAACCTCACGAGCGGTATTGGCTTCGTCCCGGCTCAGGGTGCAGCAAGCGCCTATGACCTCCTTGTGCGACGGCAGCCCGCCGCTGGCCTCGCACAAGCAACATCGATCCCCGGCTTATCCGTGATCCCTGGGTCGGCGGACCTTGCGGGAATCGACATTGAACTGGCTGGTGATGACGCTGCAGGAGACCGCCAGCTTGCCGCTGGACTGCGAGACGTGGGTGAATTCGACGTGGTGCTGGTGGATACCCCCCCATCGCTTGGGCTCGTAACGGTCGGTGCGCTCGCCGTCGCAGACGCCGTGCTCGTGCCCGTTCAATGCGAGTACTACGCGCTCGAGGGGCTCTCCCAGCTGATGGCCACCATTCGGCTCGTGCGCGAGCGCCTCAATCCGAACCTTGAGATCAATGGACTTCTCCTTACGATGCTCGATCCCCGCACAAAACTTGGCTCCGACGTGGTCCGTGAGGTCGAGGAGCACTTCGGTGAGCTCGTCTATCGGGCACGAGTGCCACGCTCTGTGCGGCTTGCTGAGGCGCCGAGCCACGGGGTGGCGATTCGCTCGTACGCACCAGGCACGACTGGGGCAGAATCATATGCACAGGCTGCGGAAGAGTTTGCCGCACGCGTCTTTCACGTAACGGTATAGGGGGAGACATGGCGAAACGACCATCTGGGCTCGGCCGAGGGCTCGAGGCGCTCATTCCTGAGGCGGCACACGCTGCTGGAGCGACGCGTCAAGGTGCGTTGAACATCCCTCTCGACAAGATCGTGCCGAATAAATTCCAACCACGCGCCACATTTAATGAGGCGGAGCTGGCGCAGCTTGCGGAAAGTATTCGCCAGCACGGCGTGCTGCAGCCCGTTGTTGTTGAAGAGGGGCTCAACGGATACACCCTGATCGCCGGCGAGCGCCGCTTCCGTGCCTCGAAGCTTGCAGGGCGCACAACGATTCCCGCGGTCGTGCGCACCGTCAGTGATCAATCGCGCCTCGAACTCGCGCTGATTGAGAATGTTCAGCGCAGTGATCTCTCTCCAATTGAAACTGCGCACGCATATAAGCGCCTCGCGGATGATTTTGGCATGACGCAAGAACAGATTGCTGTCGTTGCAGGAAAGGCGCGAGCCACCGTTGCAAATACGTTGCGCCTGCTTGATCTTTCGCCAGAGGTCCAAGAAGAACTTGTCGCCGGGCGCCTCAGCGAAGGACATGCGCGCGCACTTGTTGGTCTCCCTGATTCAGAACAGGCGTGGCTCGCGCGCACATTTGTCCGTGATGCCGTAACGGTGCGCGGCGCAGAGGCAGCTGCATCAACGGTTCGCGGTGCACAGCGCGGTACAATCACCAAGCAGAAGCGACGTGGCGCGTTGCCAAACGAAGAGCTCGTTGCACTGCAGCGTGAACTTGAACGCGCGCTCGGAACGCCGGTGAAGGTGAAGTCGACCGGTACTGGTGGCCAGATTGTGATTGAGTACTACTCGGCTGAAGAGCTCGAGCGAATTATTGAACAACTTAAGGGAGAACAGTAGTGGCGAAAAAGAATGCGGTGGCTGAGGTGACGGGCACCTCTTCGCGCGCAAAAAAGGCGACGAGCGATTACGGCGCTGGCAGCATTCAAGTTCTTGAAGGACTTGAAGCTGTACGCAAGCGTCCGGGCATGTACATCGGTTCAACAGATGAGCGCGGCCTTCATCATCTCGTGTACGAGGTGGTCGACAACTCTGTTGACGAAGCGATGGCCGGACACGCGACACGCATCGTTGTCATCATCCACCCCGACAACTCCATTGAAGTTTCTGATGATGGGCGCGGCGTACCGGTGGGTAAGCATTCAACAGGAAAAGATGCGCTTGAGGTTGTGCATACCGTCTTGCACGCAGGTGGCAAGTTCGGTGGTGGTGGCTACAAGGTTTCTGGCGGCCTTCACGGCGTAGGCGTCTCCGTTGTTAATGCGCTCAGCATTAAGTTGCGCGTTGAATCGGCGCGCGATGGCTACGTGTGGTCGCAGGAATATTCGCGCGGCGTGCCAACAACAAAGGTCGTCAAGGTTTCACCGAGTGGCACGCGTCGCGGAACAACGACGCGATTCCTCCCCGATCCTGAAATGTTTGAGACAACGGAATACTCCTTTGAGACGCTTGCGAACCGACTGCGCGAATCCGCGTATCTCAACAAGGGACTCTGGCTCACCCTTATCGACAAGCGCGCCGATCGCGAGGCCACCTTCTACTTCCAGGGTGGCATCGTCTCATTCGTTCGCCACCTCAACCGCAAGCGCAAGGTCACACACGATCGTCCCGTCTACATCGAAGGTGTTGAGGGGACAACATCCGTGGAAGTTGCCTTGCAATACCAGAGCGACTCCTGGTCGGAGACACTCCTCGCGTATGCGAACAACATCAACACCGTTGATGGCGGCACACACGTCACCGGATTCCGCGCTGCACTGACCAGTGCGCTCAACGACTGGGGCCGCAAGAACGGCGCAATGAAAGAGAGTGATCCGAATCTCACCGGCGAGGATGTGCGCGAAGGACTCACTGCAATCATCTCCGTGAAGTTGGTTGATCCGCAGTTTGAAGGACAAACAAAAGCAAAACTTGGAACTGCAGCGGTGAAGGGGATCGTGCAGACGCTGGTGAATAAGCGCCTTACGCAGTTCCTTGAGGAGAATCCTGCCGATGGTCGCGAAGTCATTCGCCAGTCACTGAACGCCGCGCGCGGTCGAGAGGCGGCGCGCAAGGCGAAAGAGCTCGTCATGCGCAAGGGTGCGCTCGAAGGAAGCGCGCTGCCAGGGAAGCTCGCCGACTGCCAAGAGCGCGACCCGGCTAAGTCTGAGCTCTACATCGTCGAGGGCGAGTCGGCCGGTGGATCAGCGAAGCAGGGACGCGATCGTCGCTTCCAGGCGATCTTCCCGCTCCGCGGCAAGCTGCTCAACGTTGAAAAGGCGCGCATCGACAAGATTCTCGGAAGCGACAACATCCGTACGTTGATTACCGCGCTCGGTGCTGGCATCCAGGATGCAAGCATGGAGGATGGCAACGGCAAATTCGATCTCGCGAAGATCCGCTACCACCGCATCATCATCATGACCGACGCCGATGTGGACGGGGCGCACATTCGCACCCTCCTCCTCACCTTCTTCTACCGCTACATGCCTGCAGTAATTGAGGCGGGGTTCCTCTATATCGCGCAGCCACCGCTCTATCGCATCAGCACCGGAAAAGAGACGAAATACGCAGGAAATGAGAAGGATCGCGATCTCGCAATCGCCTCATTCAAGACGAAGAATGTCAGCGTCCAGCGCTTCAAGGGCCTCGGCGAAATGAACGCCGAGCAGCTCTGGGAGACGGCGATGAACCCAGAGAACCGTGTCTTCTTGCAGGCGCGCATCGAAGACGCCGCAGTTGCCAACGAGGTCTTTGAGATGTTGATGGGCGAGCGCGTTGAGCCGCGCCGCGACTTTATTAAGGCTGAGGCCCGCAAGGTCCAGAACCTTGACGTATAGGTGAGCGATGAGTGAGCAGCGCGAACTTGGGGTGAAGTCGATCCGCATCGAAGACGAGATGCGGACGAGCTATCTCGACTACGCAATGAGCGTCATCGTCGCGCGCGCACTCCCTGATGTTCGCGACGGGTTGAAGCCAGTACACCGACGCATCCTGTACACCATGGGCGAGATGGGCCTCTCCGCAGGATCCGCCTATCGCAAGTGCGCCGCGATCGTCGGCGAGGTGATGGGTAAGTACCACCCGCACGGAGACGGCGCACTCTACGACGCACTCGTGCGCCTTGCGCAAGATTTCTCCATGCGCCATCCACTCGTCGATGGGCAGGGAAACTTTGGTTCTGTCGACGGCGACTCTGCCGCTGCGATGCGCTACACCGAGGCGCGCCTTACGGCGATCGCCGGCGAGATGTTGGCCGACATCGATCATGAGACGGTCGACTACACGCCGAACTACGACGGCACGCAGAAGGAGCCGAGCGTCCTGCCGTCGCGACTGCCAAACCTTCTTGTCAACGGCTCTTCTGGTATCGCCGTTGGTATGGCAACGAATATTCCGCCGCATAACCTGAACGAGATCGCCGACGCCGCGATCGCACTCGTTGAAAATCCAAACCTCACGGCGGAAGAGCTGTGTCAGTACGTCCTTGCGCCCGACTTCCCGACTGGTGGCGTGTTGTATCGCTACGACCAGGTGAAGAATCCGCTCACCGGTGTCGTGGAGCGCGTTGATGCCGTGCGCCAAATGTATGCGCACGGACGCGGCCGCGTGGTGGTCGAAGGGTCGACGCACTTCGAAGAGGCGTCACGCGGCGATCGCACGGCGATCATCATCACCGAGCTTCCCTACCAGGTCAACAAGGCGACACTTGTTGAGAAGATTGCCGACCTGGTCAAAGAGGATCGTCTCGACGGCATCTCCGACCTCCGCGACGAGTCGGACCGCGACGGCATGCGCATCTACGTCGAGGTGAAGAAGGATGCGAATCCGCACAAGGTGCTCAATCGACTCTTGAAGCTCACTCCACTGCGCTCAGCGTTCAGCCTCAACATGCTCGCGCTTGTCGACGGCCAGCCGCAAACACTCTCGTTGAAGAGCGTCATCCAGCACCACATCGATCACCGCCGCATCATCGTGCGCCGACGCACCGAATTCGAACTGAAGAAGGCGCGTGAACGAGCCCACATCCTCGAGGGTCTAAAGATCGCACTCGATAACCTCGATGCGGTTATCAAGACCATTCGTGCCGCCGCCGACGTTGACGTCGCGCGTGTGCAGTTGATGGAGAAGTTCAAGCTCAGCGAACTCCAAGCCCAGGCGATCCTCGACATGCGCCTGGCTCGACTCGCGGCGCTTGAGCGCAAGAAGATCGAAGACGAGTACCTCGAAGTGATCAAGCTGATCGCTGAACTCGAAGATATCTTGCGCACCCCGGCGCGCATCTCCAAGATCATCGCCGGCGAGTACGCCAAGATGAAAGAGAAGTTCGGCGACCCGCGCCGCACGCGCATCGCCAACGATGCGACGCGCGAGATGTCCGACGAAGACCTCATTGCCGACGAAGATGTGGTGATCACCATTAGCGGGCGCGGCTACATCAAGCGCCAGCCACTCGCAACCTACCGTCAACAGAACCGCGGTGGCAAGGGTGTCATCGGCATGACGACGCGTGAAGAGGACGCGGTCAACACACTCCTTGTTGCCAACACGCATGACTTTGCACTCTTCTTTACCAACAAGGGCCGCTGCTTCAGCGCAAAGGTGCACGAGATTCCCGACGCGTCGCGCCAGAACAAGGGGATGCCGATCGTGAACCTTCCTGGCGTTCAGGTTGAATCAGGTGAGACCCCCGTTGCGACCGTGATCTTGAACAACTTCAATGCGGGGAGTTACCTCGCCTTCTCAACCAAGCGCGGCGTCGTGAAGAAGACCTCGCTTGAGCAATTCGAAAAGGTTCGTTCGTCGGGAATCATTGCCATCACGCTCGATAAGGGCGATGAGCTTGCGCAGGTGATCACCACCTCTGGACAAGATGATTTGATTCTCGCCACGCGCCAGGGGCGCATCTGTCGCTTCCATGAGCGCGAGGCGCGTCCGATGGGACGCACCGCAGGCGGCGTGATCGGCATCCGCCTTGCGCGCCAGGGCGATCTTGTCGTTGCAATGGCGGTGGCAGAACCTGGAGCCGAGCTCCTCGTCTTGACCGAGACCGGGCACGGAAAGCGCGTCCCAACCGATGCGTTCGCCCGCAAGCATCGCGGCACCCAGGGGGTTCGCCTCATCCCGCTCGAGGGGCGCAAGACCGGCCCAGTCGTTGCCGTGCGCCAGGTGAGCGAGGCCGATGAGGAGATCATCCTTATTAGCGCAGAGGGCCAGGTCGTTCGAACGAAGCTCGAAAACGTTGCCACGCGGAAAGACGGGAGTGCACAGGGGGTGCGCGTCATGTCGCTCCGAGAGGGTGACCGGGTTGCCGGAATCGCCGCATTCCGAACGGGACTAGCGAAGCGAGACGGCGCAGAGGAGAATAGTGAGGCACAGGCAACCAGACGCACCGCTTCGTCGAAGCCGGCCGCGAAGGTGAAGCCTGCCGCCAAGGGGAAGCCCGCGAAGAAGTCGCCAGCGAAACGCACAGCCGCAGCCAAGCCTGCCGCCAAGGGGAAGCCCGCGGCGAAGGGGAAGCCCGCGAAGAAGCGCTCGGGTCGCTAGGTCGATGGCCCGTCCAGCGCAGAACGGAGGACGGCGATGAGGGACGCACTCGATATCTACACCGGGAATGCGAATCCTGAACTTGCGGCGAAGATCGCGCGCTACCTCGGGCGAACCGTTGCAAAGGCAGAGGTGTTCGCCTTTGCAAATGAGAACACCTTTGTCCGCATCCTCGACAACGCGCGCGAGAAGGATGTCTTCATCGTTCAACCAACGACACGTCCAGTCAACACATCGATCATGGAGCTCCTCATCATGATTGACGCGTTCAAGCGCGCCTCCGCCGGCCGCATCACCGCTGTTGTGCCGTACTACGGATACGGTCGGTCCGACAAGAAAGATCAGCCGCGCGTGCCGATCACGGCGCGCCTCGTCGCCGACATGTTGCAGGTTGCCGGTGCGAACCGCATCCTTACGCTCGACCTTCACCAGGGGCAGATCCAAGGATTCTTCAATGTGCCGGTCGACGAGTTGACCGCCGTGCACCTGCTTTCCAACTACATGCGCCAGAGCGGAACCGAGAACCTTGCCGTCGTAACCGACCTCGGTTTCGCCAAGCGGGCGCGCACATTTGCTGAACTCTTGAACGCACCGCTCGCAATCGTCGAGAAGCGACGCGAGGGGAACGATGATCACGCCGAGGTGTTGAATGTCATCGGCGACGTTAAGGGGAAGCGTGTCATCATCGTTGATGATGAGATTGATACTGCTGGAACGCTGACCGAGACGGTCCGCGCGATCGAGAAGGCAGGTGCGATCGAGATCACCGCGTGTGCAACGCACGGCGTCTTCTCTGCGCCAGCAATTGAGCGCATCAACGCCTCGTCGATTCGCGAGGTGGTCGTGACCGACTCCATTCCGCTTCCTGCTGGCGTGTCGAGCCCAAAGATCAAGCGCCTCTCCTGCGCTCCGCTTTTCGGCGAGGCGATCAAGCGCATCCATAAGGGTGAGTCGGTCGGTGCGTTGTTTGGCAAAGATGCCGCACTCGCTGAAGAGATGGTCTTCTGGGACGGCGAACACGAGGGGCTCGTCCGCGATCCAGCTGCTGCAGCGGCGGCTGAGAAGCGCCGAGCAAAGCGATGAGCCTTCAGTTGCACGGACGCGATGAGCGTGGCGCGGTCGTTACGCGAACGCCGGCACGCGACGATGCGGATTGGCGCCGAACGTTGCGAAGTTCGCGCTGGAACGCCGCACCGTTGAAGAATCCGGAGATGAATCCAACGAGTCGGCCTGCCAGCGTGCTGATGTGGGTTGCCCTCGCCGCCCTCACGTTTCTCATCGTGTTCGTGGGGTATAGCGCCGGATTCTGGCGCTAGGTAGCGCAGGTACGCGCAGCATGGTCTTTGGTTTTCTCGGCCGCCTCGTCGACTCCAATGATCGTGAGATCAAGCGCCTCATGCCGATTCTCGCGGCCGTCAATGCGCGCGCCGATGAGTTTGAAGCCCTTAGCAACGATGCAATCCTCGCGCGCATGGAGACGCTCACCGCGCGCTTGCGCACACTCGATGGTGATGCGCTAACAGCGGCACTCGACGAGGCAGCGCCCGAAGCACTCGCCGCCGCGCGCGAGGCCGCGCGCCGAACGCTTGGCATGCGCCCATACGACGAGCAGATTCTTGGTGCGATTGCACTCCACCAGGGAAAGATCTCGGAGATGAAGACGGGTGAAGGGAAGACGCTCGTCGGGCCGCTTGCTGCGGCGCTCAACGGACTGACAGGTCGCGGCGTCCATGTGGTCACCGTGAACGACTATCTCGCCCGCCGTGACGCGCAGTGGATGGGGCCGCTCTTCGCTGCGCTCGGCCTCTCTGTTGGCGTGATTGCGCACGACAGCTCATTCATCTTCGACGCTGAGCACCGCAGCAACGATGAGCGCACCGCAAAGCTCCGCCCTGTCACGCGCCGCGAGGCCTATGCCGCAGCGGTCACCTACGGCACGAACAATGAGTTTGGTTTTGACTATCTGCGCGACAACATGGTCACGGAGCTCGCGGCGCGCGTGCAGCGCAGACACGAATACGCAATCGTTGACGAGGTAGACAACATCCTCATCGACGAGGCACGAACTCCGCTCATCATTAGCGGACAGGCCGCCGAGTCGCGCGACCTCTATGCCGTCTTCGCGAAGCTTGTTCCGCGACTACAAGAGCGCGCGCAAGGTGCGGAGGATGGTGGTGATTACTTCATCGACGCGAAGGAGAAGGCGGTCTCTTCGACCGAAGAGGGTGTAGCAAAGATCGAGCGCGCACTGGGAATCGAGAACCTCTACGGTGGCGACCCGCTTATGGCACGCCACTTTGAGTCGGCGCTGCGAGCGCACGCACTATTTAAGCGAGATCGTGACTACATCGTGGAGGAGGGGGAGATCGTCATCGTTGACGAGTTCACCGGGCGCAAGATGCCGGGTCGGCGCTGGTCTGAGGGGCTTCACCAGGCGATCGAGGCGAAAGAGGGGCTCCGCGTTCAGCGTGAGTCGGTCACCCTCGCCACGATCACCTTCCAGAACTACTTCCGCCTCTACCAGAAGCTTGCCGGCATGACGGGAACCGCCATGACCGAGGCGGAAGAGTTCAGCAAGATCTACAACCTCGAGGTCACCGCGGTCCCAACCCACCGCCCAATGATCCGCGTCGATGAGCCCGATCTCGTCTATCGAACCGAGCGCGCCAAGGATGCCGCCATCGTCGAGCACATCAAAGAGCGCCGAGCGGCGGGACAGCCGGTGCTGGTCGGCACCACGTCGGTGGAGCGCTCCGAACACCTCGCGCAACTCTTGACTCATGCGGGCGTACAGCACCATGTGTTGAATGCGAAGCAGCACGACCGCGAGGCGCCAATCGTGGCGCAGGCGGGTCGCTCTGGCGCCGTCACCATCGCCACGAACATGGCGGGCCGCGGTACCGACATCTTGCTCGGCGGCAATCCAGCCGGCCTCGCGTCGGCAGCGTTGCACGCCAAGGGGATCAACCCTGCAGAGGCAGACGCCGAAACCTATGCGGCTGCGCTTGCCGAAGCTGAGCGCTCATGCGCTGCAGACCGAGAGATTGTCCTCGCTGCGGGCGGCCTGCGCATCATCGGCACAGAGCGCCATGAGTCGCGCCGCATCGACAACCAGTTGCGCGGACGCGCTGGCCGCCAGGGCGATCCTGGATCGTCGCGCTTCTATCTTTCGCTTGAAGACGATCTCATGCGCCGCTTCGCCGGTGAGCGCGTGGTTGGCCTTATGGATCGCCTCGGATTCGACGAGAGCCAGGCGCTCGAATCGGCGATGGTGAGCCGCACCATTGAAGGCGCACAGACACGCGTTGAGGGATACAACTTTGACATCCGTAAGCGCGTTGTGGAGTTTGACGACGTCATCAACAAGCAGCGCGCAACGGTCTACGGCGAGCGTGATCGCGTCCTTGCTGGCGACGACTTGCGCGCAACGGTTGAAGATGCACTCTTCGCAGAGGTGCACGCGATGGTTGTTTCACACTGCCCTCCAGGCCTCGTTGCGGATCGCAACCTTGAGGCGCTCCGCGTAGACTTGAAGCGCTCTGGCATCGAGGCGCCATCCAACCTTGAATCGCTGATCGATGATGAGGACCTCTACGAGGGTGTTCGCAACGCGGCGGCTACGGCACTCGCTGCAAAGGAGACGGAGGTAGGGAGTGAGATCTGGGGCCGCGTTGTTCGCGCGGTGATCTTGCGCAGCATCGACCAGCTCTGGGTTGAACATCTCACCGAGGTCGATGATCTCCGTCGCGGCATCGGGTTGCGTGGATACGCGCAAGAAGATCCGCTCAATGCGTTCAAGAAAGAGGCGTTCACCCTCTACGACGAGTTCCAGTCGTTGATCCGCGTCAACATTGGCCGGTCGATCTTGCGCGTGAATATCGTGCAAGAGCCTGCACCGCGGCCGCCCGTGCAGATCCTCCAGGGTGCGGGTGACGCTGCCGTTGCGCAGCCAACGTCCACTCGCGGTGCGGCTGCGCCGAGCGCTGTGAAGGCTGGACGTAATGATGCCTGCCCGTGCGGCTCAGGGAAAAAGTTCAAACGCTGCCACGGAGCGTAGTCCCCTCCTGCTACGATCCTCGCGTGAAGAGCCAATACCCCGTCGCCGTCTTCGTACGGTCGAGTGCCTCGTAACCGGTGAGCATCGACGCCGCCGGTCTCCGAGATTTGCTCGACCGCATCGAGGCGACCTCGGGGCGGCTTTGACCCTGTAGCGAAAGCTGCCCGCCTTGAGGCGATCGAAGCCTCAATGCTTGCCCCTGGCTTCTGGGATGACCAGCGTGGCGCGCGCAAGGCAGCGCGTGAGGCAGAAGGGCTTCGCGAAGAGCTCACCCTCTGGCGCGACCTCAGTGCCTCCGCAAAAGATTTGGGTGAGTTGTTTGAACTCGCAGAAGGTGAGGGAGACCAGGCACTCCTCGCCGAAGTCGATGTGAAGACCGCAGAGCTTGAGCGCTCGTTTCAGTCTGCACGCACGAGCCTGCTCTTTTCTGGCGACTACGCGTCATCCAACGCGATCGTCACGATCCAGGCGGGCGCAGGCGGCACCGAGGCGTGCGATTGGACGGCGATCCTCTTGCGCGCATACATGCGCTGGGCTGAGCGACATAAGTTCAGTAGCGAGATCGTCGACTCGACCGAGGGCGAGGGTGCCGGCTATCGCAGTGTGACGCTGGAGATTCGCGGGCGCAATGTCTTCGGTTGGCTCCGCGCCGAGCGCGGCGTGCACCGTCTTGTTCGCATCTCGCCATTCGACGGACAGAAGCGTCGCCAGACAACCTTTGCGATGTTTGAGGTGATCCCCGAGGTAGAAGATGCACAAGAGGTGGAGTTGAACTGGGATGAGATCCGTGTCGACACCTACCGTGCGAGTGGCGCCGGAGGTCAACATGTCAACAAGACAGAGTCGGCGGTGCGCCTGACGCACATCCCAACCAACATCGTTGTCTCCAGTCAATCGCAGCGCTCACAGATGCAGAATCGCGAAACGGCTGAGCGAATGCTCCGCGGTCGCCTCATCGAGCAGCGCATCCGTGAGCGCGAGGATGAGCTCGCTCGCGTGCGCGGTGAGACGGTCTCTGCCGGGTGGGGGAATCAGATTCGCAGTTACGTGCTGCATCCCTACCAGATGGTGAAGGACCACCGGACTGGCCAACAGACGGCCGACACGACCGCGGTTCTCGATGGCGACTTCGACGCCTTTATCCTGGCCGAGCTGGAGCGCAAGGCGACCGGTGCGCCGCTGGCGGCGGCTGGTGGCGACGATGAGTAGGATCATCAAATGAGCACGTTGCCGAGTTCTGATGCGGTTGTGGAACTTCGCGAGGTGGGGGTCACCTATCCGAGCGGGCATCGTGCCCTTGTCGGCGTCAACCTCTCCCTGCACCGTGGTGAGTTCGTCTTCTTGGTTGGTCCATCGGGGGCGGGAAAGTCGACCCTGGTCAGCCTGCTCGTGCGCGATGTATCGCCCTCTTCTGGCGAGGTGCATGTCGCCGGCCATGCCGTGCACACACTGCCGGCGAGCAAGGTGCATCTCCTGCGTCGCCGCGTCGGGGTTGTCTTCCAAAACTTCCGTCTGTTACCGCGCCGCACCGTCTGGGAGAACACCGCCTTCGCCCTTGAGGTCACTGGGGCCGCGCGCGAAGAGATTGATGCCGCTGTTGAGCGTGCGCTCCGTGTCGTTGGACTCGCAGAGCTCGGCGGTCGCTATCCTGCAGAACTTTCCGGCGGAGAGCAGCAGCGTGCTGCCATCGCCCGAGCGATTGTCGGCGACCCTGAGCTCCTGATTGCCGATGAGCCAACTGGCAACCTTGATCCGTTGATCAGCTGGGAGATCATGGAACTGTTGATCCAAATTAATCGCACCGGTGTAACGGTGATCGTTGCAACGCATGATTCGAACATCGTCACCACGTTGCGACGCCGTGTCGTTGGCCTCGACGGTGGGCGCGTGATTCGTGACGAAGAACACGCCACCTATCATCGGGTGGGCTAGCAGTGAGCGACCGCGCACGTACCGCACGCCTCGTTCGACTCAGTACCGCCGCGGCATGGAACGGCTTGAAGCGCAATCGTCTCGCCACGATTGCAGCAACGGTGACGATGACCCTCATGCTTCTCGTCCTCGCGTCGGTCTTGGTCATCCGCGCTGGCCTTGATGCTGCGCTTACCTATGCGGACTCGAAGATCGAAGTGGTTGCGTACCTCAAAACATCTGTCGATGCTGAAAAGGCTGCGCAGGTTGAGGCGCAGATTGCCGATATCCCTGGAGTGCGCGACACCACCTATATCAGTGCCGATGAGGCGCTTGCCGCCTTCCGGCAGCGACTCGCTGAGCGCGGTGAGCCAGACCTCACGGGAAATCTTGGTTTTAATCCGCTCCCTGCAAGCATCGAGGTGGCGCTCGACTCGCCGCTCGATACGGCTCGTGTTGCAGATGCGCTGACAACGATTGATGCTGCTTCGTCTATTAGTCGCGTGATTGATGGGCGTGCAGTTGCAGAGAGCCTGACGGCGATCACCTCTGGTTTGCGCATCGCTGGCCTGATCGTCTTGCTTGGATTCACCGGCGCGGTACTTGCGGTCGTAGTAAATGCGCTGCGCCTTGCCGCACTTGCGCGCAGTGACGAGATCGAGATCATGCGCCTTGTTGGCGCCAGCGCAACGTGGATCCGCCTCCCCTTTATCATCGAGGGGGTGGTGATCGGCCTGGTCGGCGCGCTCATCACCCTCTTCGTGTTTGGCATCCTGAGCGCCGGGATTGGCGCCCTCATGTTGAACCTCTTCCGCGTCTTGCCGCTTGAGACATCGGCAATCCTTGCCGGCCAGGTCGCCATCTCTGTTCTTCTCGCAGGTATCGGCCTTGGAGCCCTCGGAGCGCTACTCTCATTGCGAGGGCGCCTCGGCTAAAAGGCGCCAAGCGGTAAGGAGAAGTCTGATGAGCTTCATCCCAGGTGGTCCAGGTCGCGCTCCATTTATTACCCGAACGGGTGCGTTAATCCTTGCGATCGGCATCGGTATTGCGGGGTACCAGATTGGGGTCCGCACCGGCGGCGCAAGCAACGCGTCAGCGAGCGGGTCGATCGACCTCTCGCGGTTTAACCAGGTGCTCCAAATTGTGCTCGATCAGCATGTTGGAGAGAAGGTTGATCAGCAGCTCGTTGACGGCGCAATCAAGGGGCTTGTTAATGCGCTCGACGATCCGTACTCCGTCTACCTGACAACCGATGAGATGCAGGCGATGATCGATGGGCTCTCTGGCAGCTTTGAGGGGATCGGCGCAGTCATTGAGACACGTACGGTCGCTGGTGATCCCTGCACAACGATCAGCCTCGACTGTCAACTTATTGTTGTCTCGCCGATCGACGGTTCACCGGCGGCAAAGGCTGACATTCGCAGCGGCGATCGCATCACTGCCGTTGATGGCAATGACCTCATTGGGGAGACTGTTGATACAGCAATTCCCTACGTTCGTGGAGCGAAGGGGACAACGGTTGTCCTCACAATCGTGCGAGGAAAATCTACACCGAAGGATGTCTCGATTGTTCGCGACACCGTATCTGTTCCTGCGGTTCAAACAAAGTCGCTGACAACATCTGCGGGTGAACCCGTTGGGTATATTCGCCTCTCTGAGTTTAGCCAGGTTGCAAGCGACCAGCTCCATGCCGCGCTGCAGAAGGTTGTTGATGCTGGCACAACCCGCATTGTTCTCGATCTTCGTGACAATCCGGGTGGCTATCTCTCCACAGCGCTTCACATCGCCAGTGAGTTTATTGGCGACGGCCTTGTGTACCAAGAAGAAGATAGCCATGGTAATCGCTCAACAACGGCCGCGCAGCCTGGTGGCCTGGCCACAAGCAGCTCAATTCGCCTTGTCGTCTTGGTGAACGGGGGGAGCGCGTCGGCGAGTGAGATCTTGGCTGGCGCGCTGCAAGACCGCGAACGTGCCGTCCTGGTTGGTGAGACAACCTTCGGCAAGGGTGTGGTTCAAACGTTCATGGATATCCCGGGCGGGTATGGTCTGAAGCTTACGATCGCAAAGTGGCTGACGCCGAACGGAACATGGATCCATAAGGTTGGCATCACCCCTGAGTACCTCGTGGCGCCAGCAAAGGCCGGCTCGTCGAAGGATCCACAGCTGGCAAAGGCGCTCGACCTGCTGAAGTAGCCGGTTGGTCCTTGCAGAATGTGCTCGGTTGGCGTATCGTGCGCGGCAGACGAAAGGAGGTGGTGTGCAGTGTCGTATGACAGTTGTACCACCGCCTCTCGTGAGGTCGGCGCATAGTCGACCCGCGGGAGCGGTCAACGCGTGAGTTGAGGCGTCGGTCGTAAGGCCGGCGCCTCGCTCGTTTCTCCCGCATCGCACCACCCCGTATGGCGCCGCCCTCCCCCTGTGGGCGGTGGGGCGTACCCTATGCACCACGACCAGATCGACCGCGCACTGAAAGGAGGTTAACGATGGCAAAGCGCCCAGTGAAAACGAGCTCAGATCCGGCTCCGACGCCGAAGGTAAAGGCGACGGCTTCTGGCGCCACGCTCACCGTTAACCGCAAGGCGAGCCACGAGTACGAGATTGTCGCCACCTACGAGGCGGGCATCGTGCTGCTCGGCACGGAGATCAAGTCGATCCGCGCCGGTAAGGCAGATATTGGCGCCGCGTATGTGCGCCTCGAGCAAGGTGAGGGGCGTCTGATCGGCATGCATATCGCCGAGTGGCCTGGTGCTGCAAGCCAGAACCATGAACCGAAGCGAACGCGCCGCCTCTTATTCCACAAGGCAGAGATCATCGCGATCGGGAGCAAGGTGAAGGCGAAGGGTCTCACGCTGATCCCGCTGCGCCTCTACCTGAGCCGCGGTCGGTGCAAGGTTGAGATTGGACTCGGCCGTGGAAA
>CAIPEX010000039.1 GCA_903864185.1 uncultured Chloroflexota bacterium
AACGCTCGCCCTCGCGCCGGCAACGGCCCTCGCGGCGACGAGCCCAACGATCACCGACCCGGGCACGCGCAACCTGTCCAACCTCTCAACCCCAGTGAAGGTGTGGCTGCATGACACCACCCCGCTCGCAGGCCTCACGGGGAGCATCAAGATCGTCGCCTCATGTGGCGCAGCTGACCCTGATTGCACCCTCACCATCAGTACCACCACCAACCTCAGCGCCGCCGTTGGCTACAACTCGAGCGACTGGCTCAGCGGCGCACCAGAGCTCGGCTTTGTCGGCACACGTGCAGCGGTCAATGCCGCACTCGCCACGATGACCGTTGCCCTGAGCGCCGCCAAGACCACCACCGTCACCGTGAACGCCACCGCATCGAACGTCGCGGCACTCGAGCTCGCCGACGGCACGCACTACTACGAGTTCGTCACGATCAACAATAATGTGACCTGGCTCCAGGCTCGCACGCTTGCGACCGCACGTACGCTCAACGGGCTCAGCGGCTACCTCGCGAGTGTCACCTCGCAGGCTGAGAATGACTTTATCGGCAGCAAGGTTGGTAGCGCAGAGGCATGGCTCGGCGGCAACGACATCGACACAGAGGGGACCTGGGTTTGGGCCGACGCGCCCGAGACAGATCCATTCTGGATTTCAGGAACCTGCGAGCAAGCCTTGCGCGGCATGTGCTCTATCAGTGGTGTTGACCACTACAACTACTGGAATAACATCGAACCGAACCAGATGGGTGATGAAGACGGACTGCAGATCTTGGCTGGTGGAAGCGGGCAGTGGAACGACCTCCCGACGGAGGCGAACGCGATGCCGTACGTCGTCGAATACTCCGGTACGCCAACTGGTACCGGAACCGACAGCGCCTCGCGCACCTTCACCGTCTCTGCCGATCTTCCTGGCACCAGCCGCGACGGCTCGGGCGTGCCACCGATCGCACTCGTCATCCTCGCCCTTGCAACGCTCGTTGCAGGCGTGCAGATCCAGCGCCCCACCGCCCGCTAACCCACGCCGCGCGGCGGGCCGAGGGTAGACGAGCACTTTTTGCCACGCTACTATCTGCCGATGCAATCTGTACAACGCATTGTTGCGGTTGTGACCGCCATGCTTGTGGCAGTCACGATGAGCGCTGCGCCGGCACCAACACTCGCGACGAGCCCTACGATCACCGATCCTGGCACGCGCATACTGTCGAGTTTCTCAACCGCGGTGCAGGTGTGGCCTACTGAGAACACGCCGCTTACGGGCCTCTCGGGGAGCGTCAAGGTTGTCGCCTCGTGTGGCGCGGCTGACCCTGATTGCACCCTCGCCATTAGTGTCACTACCGGCCTCACCGCTGCAGTTGGGTACAGCTCGAGCGACTGGCTCAGCGGCGCACCAGAGCTCGGCTTTGTTGGCACGCAGACAGCGGTCAATTCCGCACTCGCCTCGATGACCGTTGCGTTGAGCGCCGCCAAGACGACCACCGTCACCGTCAACGCTACCGCGTCGAACGTCGCGGCACTCGAGCTCGCCGATGGCACGCACTACTACGAGTTCGTCACCGCCGACGGCAACGTGGGCTGGCTCGAAGCCCGCACGAATGCCCTCACGCATACGCTCAACGGGCTCAACGGCTATCTCGCGAGTGTCACCTCGCAGGCCGAGAGCGACTTTGTTGCGAGTAGGGTTGGCGACGTAGAAGCATGGCTGGGCGGCAACGACACCGCCGTCGAGGGAACCTGGGTCTGGGCCGACGCGCCAGAGACGGATCCGTTCTTCATATCTGGGCCCTGCGTAACGGGCTTACAAGGCATGTGCAACTTGAGTGGCGTTGATCACTTCAACTTTTGGAGCGCGGGTGAGCCGAACAACACGGGCAGCAATGAGGACGCGCTCCAGGTCCTCTCTGGCGGATCAGGGCGGTGGAACGACATTAAGGCAGATGGCACAGGGATATGGACACTCCCCTACGTCGTTGAATACTCGGGTGGGCCAGCTGGCGGCGGCGTCGACACTGCCTCGCGCACCTTTACCGTAGCCCTTACTGCGAGCCCCACGATCACCGACCCAGGCACGCGCCACCTCCCGACCCTCTCGACGCCGGTGCAGGTGTGGCTGCACGACACCACCCCGCTCGCAGGCCTCACGGGGAGCATCAAGATCGTCGCCTCATGTGGCGCAGCTGACCCTGATTGCACCCTCACTATCAGTACCACCACCAACCTCAGCGCCGCCGTTGGGTACAGCTCGAGCGACTGGCTCACCGGCGCACCGGAGCTCGGCTTTGTCGGCACACGTGCAGCCGTCAACGCCGCACTCGCTTCGATGACCGTTGCGTTGAGCGCCGCCAAGACCACCACCGTCACCGTCGACGCCACCGCGTCGAACGTCGCGGCACTCGAGCTCGATGACGGCACGCACTACTACGAGTTCGTCACCTCTGACGGCAATGTGACATGGGATGCCGCCCGCCCACTTGCGACCGCGCGCACACTAAACGGACTCAGCGGCTATCTCGCGAGTGTCACCTCGCAGGCCGAGAATGACTTCATCACCAGCAAGGTTGGCAACGCACAGGCATGGCTCGGCGGCAACGACACCGACACAGAGGGAACCTGGGTTTGGGCCGACGCACCAGAGACAGATCCGTTCTGGATTGCAGGGACCTGCGCTATAGGCCTGAAGGGCATGTGTGCCCTGAGTGGCATCGATCATTTCAACTACTGGAACGGTCCTGAGCCTAACAATTACTTCGGCTACGAGAACGCGCTCCAGATTTTGACCGGCGGCACGGGGTGGTGGAACGACCTCTTGTCGAGTGGCCAATACTTGCCGTACGTCGTCGAATACTCCGGTACGCCAACTGGTACCGGAACCGACAGCGCCTCGCGCACCTTCACCGTCTCTGCCGATCTCCCTGACACCAGCCGCGACGGCTCGGGCGTGCCACCGATCGCACTCGTCATCCTCGCCCTTGCAACGCTCGTTGCAGGCGTGCAGATCCAGCGCCCCACCGCCCGCTAGTTTACGCAGCGCAGCAGCCTCGGGTAGAGTGGCTGCAGGCTCGAAAATCGAGCCGTAACTGGGAGGACACATGGATTCGAAGAACCTGTACATCGGTGCCGCAGCAATCAGCTTGGCGCTCTCGATCGCCTTCTATTTCGGCATCGGCTTGACCGCAAGCGTCGATAACGGAATCTACATCGGCCTCTGGGTGCCGGCAATCCTCGCCCTCGGCAACCTGATGGTTAAGAAGGGCAAGTGAGCGACCCGGTCGTCTTCGTGCTCGGTGTGATCGTCATGATCCCCGTGCTCATCGCCGTCTATATGGACATGCGCGACTCACGCTGACAACCTATCAAAAAGCCCCGCTGCAGCAGTGCTGTGGCGGGGCTTTTTGCTGTGTGGGGTTGGTATCCCGGCAATTTGAACGTGTGTCAGATACCTGGCACTGGTACGGCTAGGATGCATATATGTATCTATACCAAGGTGCCGTCAACGAATTCGTTCGTGACGCACAACTAAATCGACTTGCGGACAAAATCGCCGACGCATTCGTGCATGAAAAGGGTTACAACGCTGGAAAAAGCGAGATTAACTCGTGGCGCAATTCCCTTCAGCAAATGTCGAATGTTTTTAGTCTCGCAGGACTTGGGCCGCAAGGGGTTCTCGTAGAACTCCAACTCCCACTCACTTCAAAGCGACTCGATGTCATGGTTGCGGGAAAGCGCACCTCAGAAATTGAAGGTGGGCCAACTGATAACGCGATCATTATTGAGCTTAAGCAGTGGAGTCACGTAGACGAAAGTTCTCTCACTGAGCACGTTGTGGTTTCGTTTGCTGGTGGAAGCCCAAGAGACACGCTGCATCCGAGCGCCCAGGTTCATCGTTATGAACAGTTCTTGCGGGACATGAGTGCACTTTTTGCATCAGGTGACGTCGGCCTGAGCTCTCTAGCATTTCTCCATAACCTCAATCGAACATCTGCCGGCGCCGCCCCACTCTACGCCCCGCAATTTACCGAGTTGCTCGGCTCTTCGCCAATCTATGCACAAGACCAGATTGAAGAACTGGCCAGTCACCTTTCAAAGCAGGTTGGCGCAGGCAACA
>CAIPEX010000040.1 GCA_903864185.1 uncultured Chloroflexota bacterium
CTTCTTCGCGCTCGGCGGTTACACGTATGCAATCCTCGCCTCGTCATTCCTGGGGATCCACCTGCCGTTCTGGCCGGTGCTCATCTTCGGCATCATCATCGGCGCGATCTTTGGTGTGCTGCTCGGCGCTCCAACACTGCGTCTGCGCGGCGACTATTTGGCTATCGTCACCCTCGGCTTCGGCGAGATTGTGCCACTCACCCTCCTCAACGCCGAAGCGTTCACGAACGGGACACGCGGCATTGGCGGTATCGATAAGCCGCAGCTCAAGCCGCTCGTGGAGTTCACGTTGACCAATCCTTGGCCGTTCTACCTGCTTGTCTTAGGAATGCTCACCCTGGTCGTCATCTTGGTGCTGCGCCTCGAGGACTCGAAGATCGGTCGCGCCTGGGAGGCGATTCGTGAAGATGAGCTCGCGGCTGAATCCTCTGGCATCAACACCGTTATCTCCAAGTTGCAGGCCTTCGCTGTTGGTGCAGCGATCGCCAGCTTCATCGGCGTCTTCAATGCCGCAAAGCTCACCGTGGTCTCTCCCGGCCAATTCGGCTTCGTCGTCTCAGTGAGCACCCTCTCCGCGGTCGTACTTGGCGGCATGGGAAACGTTGTCGGCGTAGGGGCTGGCGCATTCGTCATCTATCTCATCCAAAACATCTTCTTGAAGCAGCTCAACATCCTGGTCTCGCAGCTCTCGATCCCCGTGCTTATGGACATCGACTTCCTCAAGTTCCAGTACGTCCTCTATGGCATCGCGCTCGTCGTGATGATGTTGCGGCGCCCGCAAGGAATCTTCCCCGCACGGCGACGCATGCGCACGTTCAAGGATGCTGAGGTGCCGAAGTGAGCACCGGGCCGCTCCTTCGCGCGCAGAGCGTCACGCGTCGCTTCGGCGGCCTTGTGGCGGTGAACGCCGTCGACTTTGAGATCGCGCGCGGATCAATCTCCGCGATCATCGGTCCAAACGGTGCAGGGAAGACCACATTCTTCAACGTGATCGCTGGCATCTACGCCCCAAGCGAAGGCTCGGTGGAGCTCGACGGCGTCATCGTTGCGCGGCCACCAACGGGTGAAGGGCGTGAATCGCTCGTGCTGCTGATCCCCGTTATCCCGTTTGTTGCACTCGGCCTCTACTTCCTCTTCGCCATTGGTGGCGATGCGGGCTTCATGCCGGGGATCCTCTCCATGCTGATGGCGATGCTCGGGTTCATCACCTCGCTCATCCTCAACATCTTGCGACCAAGTTGGTACAACAAGATCGTTGCGCGCCTTGGCATCACGAAGCCGTCGCGCCCGAACGACATGGTTGAATTTGGCCTGGCGCGCACCTTCCAGAACATTCGCCTCTACAAGCGGTTGACCGCGCTGGAAAACATCCTCATCGGCATGCACGTGCACCTCGACGCTGGTCTTCTCAGCGTGCTGATGCGTTCAAAAGCAGTGGTCAAAGAGGAGGCCGAGGCCGAGACCGAGGCGCGCAAGCTCCTTGCCTTCGTTGGACTTGGCGGGCACGAGAATACGATCGCCTCAGCCCTCCCATACGGTAGCCAGCGCTTGCTCGAGATTGCTCGCGCACTTGGTGGCCGTCCGAAGCTCCTGCTCCTTGATGAGCCAGCAGCCGGCATGAATCCGAAAGAGACTGCCGAGATGACCGCGCTCATTCGCCGTATCCGCGACGAGCTCGGCATTACGATCCTGTTGATCGAACACGATATGCGCGTCGTGATGGGGATCTCTGATCGCATCACCGTGCTTGATCATGGCGAGAAGATCGCTGAGGGGCTCCCAGCCGAGATTCGAAGCAACCCACGCGTGATCGAGGCGTACCTCGGTCGCGGCGCGGCTTCGGGAAACTAGGAGGCAGACGATGGCCCTACTTGAGCTGAACGACGTTCACACGTATTACGGCGCGGTGCACGCCTTGCGCGGCGTCTCCCTCAAGGTGGAGGAGGGCGAGATCGTCGCGCTCATCGGCTCGAACGGCGCAGGCAAGACCACGACGCTGCGCACGATCTCTGGCCTCGAGCGAGCTCGCTCAGGCAGCATCACCCTCGCTGGCGCACCCCTTCACACGCTGAAGCCCCACGAGATCGTTGCGCTTGGCGTTGGCCATGCCCCTGAAGGGCGCCGCATCTTTAGCCGAATGACCGTGCGCGAAAACCTTGAGATGGGTGCCTTCTTGCGCAAGTCAGGACCTGACCTTCAGAAAGATTTCCAGAAGGTTTTCGACCTCTTCCCGCGGTTGAAGGAGCGCGAGTTCCAGGTGGCCGGCACCATGTCGGGCGGCGAGCAGCAGATGCTCGCAATCGGTCGAGCACTCATGTCACAGCCGAAGGTCCTACTCCTCGATGAGCCGTCGATGGGCCTCGCGCCGATCTTGGTGGAGCAGATCTTCGACATCATCCGTGAGATCAACGGACGCGGCACGGCCGTTCTCTTGGTTGAGCAGAACGCGGTGATGGCACTCGGCATTGCGAAGCGTGGCTACATCCTTCAGATTGGCGAGGTTACCCTCGAAGACAGCGCAGCCGACCTTGCGAAAAACCCGAAGGTGAAAGAGGCGTATCTCGGCGTCTAGTCGCGTGGGCGTTGCGACGCCGCAGCAGCATCAAGCCGCTTAAGTCGCTTCAAGAGCGACCGACCGTCGCGTCGATCGGCAAGCGACAGAGAAATTGTTCCAGCGCTCATTCCCAGCAATCGCTGATGCGCGCGGATCGCAGCTGCGAGGCCATCAAGGTGCGTGTTCGGCCGTGCGCCGCGCTCCCACCAGAGATCGTCAACGGAGAGGGATGCACCGTTTACTCGGGCGTCGCGGTGGAGCTGAATTCTTCCGACAATCTGGTCACCTGCATGGATCGGCATTGCGTAGGGTCCGAAGATGCGCTTGCGCTCTGGCGTGTAGATCTCCCAGCGGTAGTGGAAGTTGTAGAGCGCCTCCAGGCGCTTCCGATCGTGGATGAGTGGATCGAGCGGGGAGAGGAGTGTCACTGCATTCGGGTCTGCCGCAGATGGACGTGTGCCAGCGGTGGCACGCATCGCCGCCTCAAGGGCGAAGCGCTCTGGGCCAGGGATGCGCCAGACGCCAGGGAGCCCTGCAATCTCAATCTCGAGGAGTGCTCCGCGGCCCACGAGTCGCTGTACGAGTTCTTTTCGTTTCAGCGGCCAGTCGTTCTGCACCCAGACGCCGTTTGCCGACGCAAGCCCAAGGTCGCGGTGCCGCGCCAGGAAGGTGTGTTCGATCTGCTCCTCTTCGCTGACGCGTCGCTCCAGCACATTGCGGGGGATCAAGCGCTCCGCAAGGTCGAACCAGCGGCGAGAACCTTCGCGGCGTGCAAGGTGCAGGAGGCCAGCGAGTTGCAGCATCTCGAGCGCGGCGCGATAGGCAGGCGTTTTCCCCCACGACCACTCAACGGATTTAGAGGGTCCGAAGTCGGCGGAACTGAGCGCCCCTTCGTTCGTGATGCGCTGCATGATCGCGTCGGCCCATGGCTTGAGTCGCCTGTAGGTTCCATCGCGCCAGTAGCGTTCGCGCCGTCGATCGGCGGGGCGCCGGTAGTACGGGAGCTCGCTCGTTGGGACGATCACCAGCACGCCGTTGTACTGCTCGACCAGGGCGCGGTGGGCCGGCACCTTGGCGTAGAGGAGCTCGTCTACCCAGCGCGGCTCAAACCCGTCGATCCGCGCGTGACAGACAATCTCGTGGCTGCGTCCGGCGAGGTCGACAGGGTCGAACTGAAGGGAACCAAGGCGCTCCACCAGCGCGAGTACCGAGCCCTTACTGGCAGGAAGTTGCCGCGGTGGGAGGAGCATGTGCCGTTCAGCGAGGAAGCGACGCGCCGCCGCCTTCGATACGCGCAGTGGCTCGCCACCACCGCTCATCTCAGTGGGATGCTGCTCCGCGGGCCGCAGCGCGACTACGCGCCGTCACCATGATTGCCACCCCGGCGACAACGATTGCGCCGCCAACGATCAGCTCTGGTGAGATCGGCTCACTCAAGATAACGCTCCCTGCCAGCACTGCAACGACCGGGTTCACGTACGCGTAGGTCGAGACGAGGCCGAATGGCGCAACGCGAAGCAGCCAGGTGTAGATGTTGTATGCGATCAAGCTGCCCACGGTGATGAGATAGGCGAGTGCGAAGATCACATCGCTGCCAAGTGCATCGAGATGCACGGAGCCCCACTCGCCGAGGAGCGTTGCGATGATCAGGCCACCAGCACCACCGGCCAGCATCTGGATCGTGACCGCGACGCGCTGGTCGGTAGGTGTTGCGGCACGCCGCTGGCTCCAGATCGAACCGCCACCCCAGCTCAAGGGGCTCAGCAAGATGCAGGCGAGCCCAAGCGGGTCGAGCCCCGTTGCACCCGCACGTGGTGAGACGAGAATTGCGACCCCGATAATGCCGACCGCGATCCCAACCGCCGTGAGGGGGGCGATGCGATCTTTGTAGATCACGCGACCGATCACTGCGACCCAGATCGGCAGGAGCGCGATGAGGAGGGCGGTGATTCCCGAGGGGATCGTCTGCTCGCCGAATGAGGTGACGCCGAGCCCGCCAACGTTGAGCGCGAGTCCAACGATGACCTGATCTCGAATCTGCCGGCGCGTGAGTGATCGGAGAGCGGGTCGGGCGAGAACAGCGCAGAGAGCAAGCATCGCAAGTCCAGCGATCGTGAAGCGAATCGCAACCATCGCAAACGGGGGGATCGCCATCCCCTGATCTGGACTGACAACGACGCGGATGCCAAGGTAGGTTGTGCCCCAGATGATGTAGATCGCCACCATTGCTGCGGCGATCGCCAGTGGCGCCGCGGGGGTGAGTCGTGCGTGTGAACTGGGCATTGGTAGATGCTACCCGAGGGCTACGAGGCGTGCACAACCGCGATCAACATGCGCTCATCGTCCCTGCTCATACCCTGCCGCACTCGCGTATTCTCTGCAGATGAGAAACACGCGACTGGTCGGGGTGGTGTTCATTCTCCTGTCGGCGATCGGCTACGGCTCTGGCCCACTGTTTGCTAAATGGATCTACCCAACCGGATTTGACTGGCTGGACCTTCTTGCGTGGCGCCACATGCTCGCTGCAATCATCTTGTCGCTTGCCGTGCTCATCGTGCCTGCTGGTCGGCGTGCACTGCGGACGATCGATCGATCCAGTGCCCTGCGCGCTCTTGCCGTTGGCGCCCTCTTCACCGCAAATGCGTCAACCTACTTTGCAAGTCTCACCTGGATCGACGCCTCGCTCGCCGGGCTGATGACCTACTCCTACCCGGCGATCGTTGCCGTCCTCTC
>CAIPEX010000041.1 GCA_903864185.1 uncultured Chloroflexota bacterium
AAGGGGCGCATCCTCGTCGACCCGGTGTACGGCGCTGGCGCTGGCTGGATCGGACGCCTCCTCGCTGGGGGGCAGCTCGTGGTCGAGGAGATGCGAAGCGAGCGAAACCCATGGTTCGGTGGCGTGAACCCCGAGCCGATCCGCCCGCATATCGATCCTGTTCTTGAGCGGATGCGCGGTGGCAACTACGACCTCGGCCTCCTGCTCGATGGCGATGCAGATCGTGCAGGCGCAGTAGATGAGCGCGGCGAGTTCCTCCACCAGCTGCAAGTCTTCGGCCTCCTCGCCTACTACATGCTCGAGCATCGCAAGGATCTGAGCCCCATTGTGAAGACGATCAATGAGAGCTCGATGGCGGAGCGACTCGGCACGCGCTACAACGTGCCGATCTTTGAAACGCCGGTCGGCTTTAAATACGTTGGCCCGAAGATGATTGAGACCGGTGCGTCGATGGGTGGCGAGGAGTCGGGCGGATACGGCTTCAAGATGCACCTTCCAGAACGCGACGGGATCTTTGCCGACCTGCTCCTCCTCGATCTGCTTGCGCGCGAGCGAACACTCGGCCGAATGACGATGAGCGCGGTGATGGATCATGTCGCATCGATCGCAGGCGCATCATTCTATTTGCGCATCGATGTGCATATCGATCGCGCGGCCTACCCGACGGTGAAGGAGCGACTCGCGCGCGAGCTTGTTGCGGCACCGCCCAGCGTGCTTGGTGCGTACCCGGTGCGGCCGATGCCGCTCGACACCGGTGACGGCGTGAAGTTCTTCCTCGAAGACGGCAGCTGGCTCCTCATTCGATTCAGCGGCACAGAGCCGCTCGTCCGTGTCTACGCAGAGGCATCGTCTGCAGCACTGCGCGATGAGCTGCTCGCCCTTGGGGAGCGTCTCGCCCGCGGCTAACCGCTACGGGGTCCAGTCCCACCCAAGCAGGTCGAGGCTCGCGGCATCAAGACGAATAGCGCACGACTGACCCGCGGCAAGTTCGCACCCGACAACCCAGGCGAGGCGTCGCACCGTCTCCGCTACCTCATCGCCCCCCGCACGCCCAGCGGCGACCCAGGCGAGCTCGGCCGTGCCGTCGAGGTTGCCGCCCTCGGGGAGGCGCAGCGCCGCAGCCATAAGCGCCGCCGCACGCGTGGCACGCGCCCCTTCGGCAGGGGCCGGTGCGAGCGGGGCGGGCGCCGGCTGAGCGATTCCGACCAGCTCGCCGCTCGCCGCTAGAACGACGCGGAGCCCGTCGCCCGGGACGCGCACCCCATCGACACGGCGCTCCCAGAAGAGGATCTCCCGACCGCCGAGATCCTGCACCTCAGGGAGGCCTGCCGGCATGGGGATCCCCAGAGCGGCGAGATGCCGTATCCCCTGGGCAATGAGCGCACTGCGTGAGAGCGAAATCTCGTCGGTTGAGACGCCACTGCGCAGCAAGGTGCGTAGCGTGCCGCGCACCGTCACCTGCATCGTGAGATCGGCGCCGCCAACGAGGAGGAGGCGCTGTTCAATCAGCTGCTCGCCGAACTCTCCGTCAATAATCACCGGCGTCTCGGCGATTGATCCGCGAAGCGCCTCCGCATCGACGAAGAGTGCCGCGTAGCGCAGGAGCATCGGCGCACTCCATGTTGCAACGCGGCCGGTGCCGCCTTGAGGTTGGTGCGCAACGGGTGCGGTGCACGAAGCAGCGAGGAGGGCAAGCGCCACTGCAGCGCTGTGCCGGCTAAACATAGCGCTGGCCTGGCGCGAGGCGGGGGAGTGCACGCGGTGGCGTTGCGAGTGCATCGTACGATCCCCACCAGTTCGGTGTGAGCATTGCTGGCGAGAATCCAGAGAGAAGGGCGCGATCATACGCAGCACCAAGTGAGAGACCGCTGCGAACGGCGCGCCAGAATGCGCGCTCAAACACAAGGATGCCGCCCTGCCAGGCAATGTCGACGTAGCCGATATAGAAACTGCGCGGACCCGCCTCGCCTGGTCCAACCTTGCGCTTCTCGATGCCGAACGCGGCGGGTACCTTCGATCGCCGCTCACCGTTATGACAGGTCGAGATGATGACGAGCGTTGCTGGCGGGAGTCCGCTCCGCGCGGCGGCGATCTCCGAGGCAACGACACGCGCGGCATCGACGCAGAGTCCGCTGTCTGCGCGGAAGCCGGATGAGCGTTCGCCTTCAGCTGCATCCCAGTAGTGGTCTCCGTGGCTGTAGATGTAGGCGGCGCCAGCCGTGCTCAGCGCCTGGAGCACGGAGCGCTGCGTGAAGCTCGGTCCGAGCGCCCCGGTGACCCCCCAGCCGAGCGCGGTCAGGCTGCGCTCGGCGAGAGCGGCGAGCGTGGTGGGGGCGGTGGTGTTGAAGCCGAGGCAGCGTGCCGAGAAGGCGGTCTGGTTGGCGAAGACGGCACCGACCGACCCGCGCTCTGCTGCTGGGGTGACGAGTGGAGCAACGACGATGCTTGCGGCGAGGAGTGCGGTGATCATCTGGCCTCCTTGGGCGGGCCATGCGGCAGGTGTAGATCGAAGCATCCATCTCGTCGCGTAGTGCGCGCGTACGCTGCCCGACTGCTACGATCCGCTCGTCAACGCCGCGTGGACGCGAAGCTGGTGTGATTCCAGCACTGTCCCGCAACGGTAATTGGGGTGAGCCCCCAGAAGTCCGGTCGCCGGACACGCGGCAGAAGTGATTCAGCCCTCGAGGCAAGGGAGGAAGCTATGTCGAACTATCTTCGTGCTCCGCGCCGATACGGCGTATCGATCGCCGCACTCATCTTCTCGGCCATGATGGTCGCAAGCGCATGCGCAAGCCCAACCCCTTCACCGAGTGCATCGGCATCACCAGCGGCGTCTGCATCGCCCGTGAGCGAGTTGCCGTTCCCGCGAACGATCTCTGACGATGGTGGCGTCGACATTACGATCTCCACCGCCCCGCAACGCATCGTTGCGCTCTCACCAGCGAGCGTTGAGGTGCTTGCAGCAATTGGACTCACCGACCGGGTGGTTGGCGTTGCCGCATGCAGCTGTATGCCGAAGGCGCTGAGCAAGGTCAAGGTTGTCGCCGACTACACCGCGACAAATGTGGAGAAGATCGTTGCACTCAACCCAGACCTCGTCTTTGTTGCCGGAAGTGGCTTCACGCCACAAGAGGCCATTGATGCGCTCCGCGCTACAAACATTACGGTGGTCACGATCGACCCACTCGGTGTTGATGGCGTGCTCCACTCGATTCGCCTGATCGGCGACGCGGCTGGTGCCAGCGTGGCTGCGGCGGCACTTGCTGCCGAGGCGCAGGGTGAGATCGCCGCCCTTGCGGCCCTCGTCCCCGCCAACCCGCGCCCAGCGGTGTTCTATGAGGTGGATGCAACCGGGGCGATCTACGGCCTCTCGGTCGACGACTATGCCGCCGAGCTCATCACGCTCGCGGGCGGGGAGCCGATCACGAGCGGGGAGTCGGGCGTCTGGGAGATCGACCTTGAATCCCTCGTGGCCGCTCAGCCGGAGGTGATCCTGCTCGGCGATGCCGCCTATGGCACCACCGCCGAAGCGGTCGCGGCACGGCCGGGTTGGGGGAGCATGCCGGCGGTCGTCGATGGGAGCATCGTCGCCGTTGATGGCGACCTGATCACCACGCCGGGTCCGCGAATCGCGACCGCCCTGCGCGCGTTGATTCAGGCGATCCATCCAGAACTCACCCTCCCGTAGCGGCAGCATGCGCACGCGGCGGCTCGCCATTGGCGGCACACTCCTTCTCGTGATCGTTGCCGTTACGGCGATCGGCATCGGCGCGGTTGCGCTCACACCGGGCGAGGTGATTGCGGCGATTGCGCAGCAGTTCGGCATCTCGGTTGGATCGCCCGTTGCGGCGAGCATCTCGTCGATCGTCATAGAGCTGCGCGCTCCGCGCATCCTCGCCGCGATCGTCGTTGGCGCAGCGCTTGCTGTTGCTGGCGGCGCATTTCAATCACTCTTGCGCAACCCACTCGCAGATC
>CAIPEX010000042.1 GCA_903864185.1 uncultured Chloroflexota bacterium
ACCGCGTCGGTTGGCCAGTTCGTGATGCGTGATCTTCGCAACGCCCTCTTCACGCACGTGCAGTCGATGCCGATCCGCTTCTTCTCTGAGACGCGCACCGGAGAGATTCAGAGCAGGCTGACCAATGATGTGTCCGGGGTTCAGTCGGTGGTGAGCGACGCCGCGGCAAACCTAGCGTCGAGCATCGCCATCGTCGCCTCAACCCTTGTGGCAATGACGCTCATCGATTGGCGGTTGACAGCGGTGAGCCTCTGCGTCGCGCCCCTCTTTCTCTACCTAACGTCGAAGGCTTCTGCCGCTCGGCGGAAGGCGAGCGCAGAGGTGCAGACTGCACTTGCGGATCTAACCTCAATTGCTGAGGAGCATCTCTCGGTGGGAGGGGCACTTCTCGCGAAGTCGTTCGGCAGGTCGGAGGCGGGTGCCGAGCGGTTCACGAAGCGCTCAGGTGAACTCGCCACCCTGCAGTTGCGGCAGGCGCTCACGGGCCGTTGGGTCGGCGTGGTCGTGCAGGTGGTGTTCAGCGGGATTCCAGCGCTCGTCTACTTCGCCGCCGGCTCCCTTGCTGCGGCGGGCGCCTCGGATGCACCAACGATTGGCGATATCGTTGCGTTCACGACCCTGCAGAGCCGCCTCTTCTTCCCACTCGCATCACTGCTCGGGCTGCAGGTGGAAATCGGCGGGAGCCTCGCACTCTTCGAGCGGATCTTCGCCTACCTTGATCTTGTTCCCGAAATTGTGGATGCCCCGAATGCCGTCGGCCTGCGTCGCATCGACGTACGCGGCAAGGTTGCATTCAACGACGTTGCGTTTCGCTACCCAGAACCTCCGCGCGCAAAGGGTGCAGCGAAGCGCGATACGTTTGGACTCGGCGGCATCGCGTTCACCGTGCAGCCAGGAACGCTCACCGCACTTGTCGGACCATCTGGGTCTGGGAAGAGCACGATCCTTAGCCTGATCCCGCGATTCTGGGATGTGCAGAGCGGAAGCGTGCAACTCGACGGCCTTGACGTTCGTTCGATCAAGCTGCAATCGCTCGGCGAGATGATCGGCGTCGTCACACAAGAGACGCATCTGCTGCACGCAAGCATCGCCGAAAACCTTCGCTACGCACGCCCCGATGCCAGTGATGCTGAGATGTGGGCGGCCCTTGACGGCGCATCGCTCGCGAGTCGTGTACACGAACTGCCGAGCGGCCTCGATACGATCGTTGGCGAGCGCGGCTACAAGCTTTCAGGCGGAGAGCGCCAGCGCCTCGCGATCGCCCGTGTCCTGCTAAAAGACCCACCGATCCTCTTACTCGACGAGGCAACCTCAGCCCTCGACTCTGTCTCTGAGCGCCACGTGCAAGCGGCGCTTGAGCGCGCAATGCAAGGCCGCACAACGATTGCGGTTGCGCACCGTCTGAGCACCGTTGCCTCAGCCGACGAGATCCTTGTACTGGATCATGGGGTGATCGTTGAGCGCGGCACACATGAGCAGCTACGTTTGGCTGGGGGACTTTACGCTGAGCTCGCGGCGGTGCAGTTCGGAGCGATAGTCGCCTAGCGCGACTTTCGATTTCGCATCTTGTTGCGAGTAATTCTGATGGTGTAAACCGCACGACGCAGCTGTGCAGCAATCTGGTTCTTGAATAGAGTAGGGTCAATACTAAACCCAAGCATCGGCTTGTTCGGCTGCAGAATTCCTGTAGTTATCATCACTGCAACGATCATACTTGCTGCACTGCGCACCTTCACTTCTTCTTGCTCAAGTTCGCGTGCAGAGATAGCCACTTTTCCTCGGTCGGCCGGTTCCGAAAAAAGTTCAAGGTTACCAATGACTCGCACACCACTTTCGCGTAGGCCATTCGCGATGAGTAGGCTCATGCGCTCAACGTCTTTTACTGATTTCTCAGGAATGGGAGTACGTTCAGAGACCTTCTCCTGTAAGTGGTTGACAAATCCATCAAATGTCCGCCAGACAAGTTTTTTATAGTTAATTAGGCTTCCGCCAAGCTCAGCGTATTGTTGATTCACTCTAAGCAGCACTTCGGCCTCAAATTTTGAGAGCGAAGGATTTGTTTTCGGGGGGATCACAGTCAGTTTCGCTGGGTCAAGCCCAAGGATTGACGAGAAGGTATCTACGACGAACGGCTTGTTTCGATCGTCAGCGACAATCACAGTTACACGATTGGGTCCAAGGACTTCAGCCCAGCGCTTTGCAACTTCGTCATATCGATGCTTAAGCCAAAAACGTTGCTTTCGGCTTTCCCCCGCTTGGTCAAGTGGGTATCCGTCGACAATGTACTCTTCTAACCACTGCGAAAAACTTTTCCGATGCCCAAACTTTAGTATCTGCTGCCAGGCAGAAGGGAGCGTTTTAGCAATCGGCCGAACCACGAGAACTGCGTGCATCCGGTCTCGATCAAGATCTCGAACGATCCGCTCAACGGACTCTTTCGGCGCACTCGCATACCACTCACTGCTTATCAAGGCGAGTCGTTGAGTCGTAGCGTCGACCTCTCTGGTTAACTCCTCCCATTTAGAGATTGGAGGAGTCACATCGACGATTCGCTGCTTGACGCCAGAGACCGCTTTTGCCGGATTGAGCCAATGCGTGCGGTTGCCGACGTAGTGCACACCGGCCTTTTCCAGCTCTGTACGGTTGGAATGCCAGAGGGTTTGCAGTGCTGTGGACCCACACTTTGGCGCGCCAATATGGATGATCCGGTCGAATGGGGGAACTGCTCGTGGCGCGGGTTGCTCTGGCACGCCATTAGGGTAGCCGATCCACCTACGCACGGCACCCCTATGCGTTTGCGCGACATGCGACGATCCGTCAGAGTAATGCGAGCCAAGGAGGGGAGGGCACGTGAGCGAGATTGACCGCGCGCTAGAGGCTTCCTCGCTGCGCAATCCCCGCGCACGCGCGTTCGTACAAGAGTGGGCAGAGCATATTGGCGCAGGTCACCTCGAGGTGATCAGCGCGAGCGACGATGCGCGATTAACCCGTGAGGCGCTCGCCGCAGGGGAGGTCGTTCCCGTCTCTGGCGGACGCATCTACGCACGCTCACACCCAAAGGACACGGCCCGCACTGAGGAGCGCACCTTTGTTGCAACGGCCGACCCCGCAGACCGCGGCGCATACAACAACTGGCGCTTAAGCAGTGAGATCAAGCCACGCGTGATGGAGCTTATGCGCAATGCGGCAGCCGGGAAGACGATTTACGCGATCCCATATCTCATGGCGCCACCAGGATCGCCGCTCGATGCGTGGGCGGCTGGGCTTGAGCTCACGGATAGCCGTGTTGTGGCCCTCCACATGATTCGCATGACACGAGTGGGGTCTGCCTACTTGGACAATCTTACCGACCCCGATTCATTTGTTCGCGGCGTTCACGTGACAGGAGACCTCAACAATCTCAGTCAAGGAACGCCAGAGGATATGCGCCACTTCATTACCGTGGCCGACGAGCGACTCATCCTTCACTTCGGATCGTCGTATGGGGGCAACGCGCTCCTCGCGAAGATCGCGCACGGCCTGCGCCAGGGATCGTATGATGGCTGGAAGAGCGGGCGCTTCCTTGCCGAGCAGTTCATGTTGATCAGCATCCATGACCGAGAGACCGGCGAGACACGCCACATCTGCGGTGGCTTCCCTAGCGCATCTGGAAAAACCAACCTCGCGATGATGGAGCCCCCCGCAGGGCTCGATGACCGCTATGAGGTGCGCTTCTTTGGTGACGATGTGATCTGGCTCTACGTTGATGAAGTGAGCGGCCGCCTGATGGCGTTCAATGCAGAGGCCGGAGTCTTTGGCGTTGCGCGAAACTCAAACCCAACGACAAACCCCAATGCGATTGACGCGATCAGCGAAGGGAGCGCAGCACTCTTTACGAATGTTGCCTACAACGAAATCACCCACGACGTGTGGTGGGAGGGGCTGACGCCAGAGCCGCCGGTTGACCTGAAAGGATGGCGCGACTGGCGCGGCGCGCTGATTGCAGAGCGACCCGCTGGGGAGCAACGATCCGATGCCGCCGGCCTTGAGTGGGCGCATCCAAATAGCCGCTTTACGACGGCCCTTTCGAATGTGCCAAACATCAGTCCAGATGTTGACCTTGCACGTGGCGTTCCGGTTGACGCAATCATCTTTGGTGGAAGGGTGCGCGATCGTGAGCCACTCATACGCGCCATGCGCAACCTTTCCGATGGTGTCTACGACGGCCTCACCCTTGGCGCAGAGGCAACTGCAGCGGCAGAGGGGAAAGAGGGCCTCCTGCGCTATGACCCAATGTCACTCCGGCCCTTCATGTCGTTTGGCGAGGGCGACTACGCCCAGCACTGGCTGAACGTGCTGGGTCCACTCGCAAACCCACCGGTATTCGCGCACGTCAACTGGTTCCGCCAGCGTGGCGGCACATACCTCTGGCCAGGGTATGGCGAGAATCTCCGCCCTCTTCTCTGGCTCCTTGATTTCGCCGCGGGGCGTGTTGTTGGGCGCGAGACTCCCGTGGGTACCGTGCCGCTGGCAGAAGAGCTCGATCTGCGCGGATTGACCCTTGCGCCAGAAGATCTCGACGAGCTGCTCTCTGTTGATGCAGCGCGCTGGCGGCGCGAGATGGAGGGGCGCACGGCACACCTGGCACAGTTCGAACGCCTCCCGCGCGAGATTACTGCCGCACACGAGCGTGCAGTGCGCGGGTTCGGCGCGTAGCGCTGCTATTCTCGCCCGTATGGCAGACCGTTCCACGCACGCCGCACCAGCGATTCGCCTCGAGGGGCTGAGTAAGCGATTCCCAAAAGGTGACACGCTCGCCGTTTCAGCAATCAACCTGGATGTTCACGAGGGTGAGTTCTTTTCGCTCCTCGGGCCATCTGGTTCCGGCAAGACCACCACCCTGCGCATGATTGCTGGATTTGAAGCGCCTACTGCCGGAACCGTGTATTTACACGGAGAAGATGTCACCGGGCTCCCACCATTTGATCGCGACGTAAACACTGTCTTCCAGGACTATGCGCTCTTCCCGCACATGAGCGTCGCAGAGAATATCTCGTATGGCCTCGAAGTGCGTAAGGTGCCAGTTGCTGAACGCGCCGTACGGATTGATGACGCGCTTCGCATGGTGCGGCTTGAAGGATTCGGCGATCGCCGACCCGCGGAGCTTTCGGGCGGGCAGCGCCAGCGTGTGGCACTTGCTCGTGCACTCGTGAATCGCCCGCGCGTCCTCTTGCTCGACGAGCCGCTCGGCGCTCCTTTCGGGCGGCCTGCTCGCTTTTGCACTCTCGTTTGACGAGGTGATCGTCACCCTCTTTGCTGCCGGCGCAGGCACGAAGACGATCCCCGTCTGGATCTTCAGCGCGATGCAGCGTCCAAATGAGCTACCCGTCGTGAACGTTGTTGCACTCGTTCTCGTGCTTGTTTCGATTATTCCCGTATGGATCGCTCAGCGCATTAGTGGCGGTGAAGCAACGCGCATCACGCGGTAGGAGCTGCTCAGCGGCGCTTCCTTGATGTAGTTGGCGTCTCGCTGCGGAGCGTACGGTAGGTCCAGCCAATGGCTGTCGCCCAGAGGGCGATGATGAGGACGTAAGCACCGAGGAACAACTCGCCAGATACTCCAACTGCTGCAAGCAGAACACGCGCATTGGTGAAGCAGATAAACCCACCTACCGTTACCCCCAGCAGGCGTGGATTGAGATGTCGAACAAGGTAGGCGGCAATCGGTGCTGCAATGAGGCCGCCTGCGAGCAGGGCCAACACAAACTCAATGCGTACCCCTTCGCCGCCAAGCGATGTGAAGAACCCGAGGCTTGCTGAAATTGCAACGATGAACTCACTCGCGCTGACCGTGCCGATCACGCGATTCGGTGCAAGTCGCCCATCGGCAAGCAGTGTCGGCGTTGTCACAGGTCCCCAACCTCCACCACCTGTTGCATCGATAAACCCGCCGATGAGTCCGAGTGGAGCGAGGAACTTGAGGCCAGGGAGGCCAGCTCGCTGCACACGCGCTCGGCCGAAGAGGAAGCGTGCAAGCACGTAGAGCCCAAGAATAAAGAGAAGGGTGCTTGCCAGTGGCTTCGCTGCTGCGGTGGAGATCGATGAGAGGAGCGTTGCACCAGCAAACGCACCGATCCCACCAGGGATCGCAATGCGCCGGACGATCGACCAGTCCACATTGCCGAAACGATGGTGGGAGATTCCCGAGAGTGCAGTTGTCCCGACCTCGGCAAGGTGGACCGACGCAGACGCCATAGCCGGCGTCAGCCCCGCAAAGATCAGCAGGGTGGATGAGGTGAGCCCGTAGCCCATTCCGAGTGACCCGTCGACGAGTTGTGCTGCCAGGCCGGCAATCGCTACCAAGATCAAGGTTTGCATGCGTCCTCCTTACCCAGTGGATATTGACTATATAACATGGTGAGAATACAGACTAAATTGATGCTGTCAAGTGCCGCCTTGGCGGAGGTTTCAAATGGTGGGGATCCCGCCCCTCTCGAACGTCAATGATGTGAAGCAACCAGTCGCGCGCGCGACACACCCCTCAGGCGGCGGACTGGCCCTCGACTGGAACGAGCCGGAAGGCCGGCCCAGCGCCAGCCCGGTCCTCCATCCCTCGGCCGTACCGCTCCTTGATTGCGCGGAGGGTGGCGTCGCGGGCATCCCCGAGGAGGTGCTCGGCGCGGTAGGTGAGGGTCTGTCCACGAAGTGAGGCACGGCATGTGGGATGTGCGAGGAGGTTGAGCGCCCAGTGCGCGTCCGCGTGGCCCGCGCGCACAAGGAGCACACCGTCCTCGGCGTTCACGTATCCCACCGGGGTTGCGCGCCACTGGCTGGACGTGCGGCCGAGCGTCTCGATCTGAACGAAGCGTCCGGACTTTGACATCCGAGCACCGATCAGGGAGTTCAGGGTTCGCAGGAGCTTTTTCATGGGCATAACGTCAGAGTAATGCAGCGTGGTCTTGGCGGGGGCGTTAGCGCCAGGCGCTCGGGTTATCGAGGAGGCGCTTGATCCGGGACGGGAAGCGTTGGGCAACAGCATCGGCAAGCGAGACCCCCTCAAGGATCTCGCGCTCGGCCGCACGAATGGCGATGAGCACCTCGCGGAGCCCCTTTGCCGCCCCCTTGTAGTTGAGCTGCTCCGGTCGGGTGCCGGCGACGTTCGTGAGCGTGCCGTCTACCGCGCGAATGACATCGGCAAGGGTGATGAGCTTCGGGCTCTTCGCGAGCGCCCAACCTCCCTCAGCGCCGCGGCGGGCGGTCACGATCCCCGCGCGACGCAGTTGCGCGAGTACCGCCCCAAGGTAGGAGGAGGGGATCCCCTGGCTCTTACCGAGGGCAATCGTGGTGAGGGGCTCCTCCCCTGCGATGGCGAGTTCCATGACGGCACGCAGTGCATAGTCGGTTCGACTTGTCAGGCGCATGCATGCAGCATACTTGGTGCACAATAGAAACAGGAGGAGCAGTTGTGAGCGATACGGCAAACCGGCAGGAGATAAGCCCGATTCCAGCGCCCGGCGTGCTCCTTCATATTGGTCCCCCAAAAACAGGTACGACCGCGCTGCAGCTGACGTGTCATACGCTCCGTGCCTCCATGCTCGAGCAAGGCGTTCGGTACGCAGGTGACGAACAGCAACCATCGACCGCGGTGTTCGCCGTGACGAGGCGCAGGCATCCGAGCACCGGGATGGTGCCGTTCCTTCGCGATTGGGCAAAGTTGCGAAACGAGGTTGTGAATGCGAAAGAGCAGCGCGTACTGGTAAGCAGTGAGTTTTTTGCTGGCGCAACCAGTGAACAGGCCGCTACGGTCATCCGCGACCTCGGGGGGGATCGCGTACAAGTTCTCATCACGCTCCGGCCGCTTGCCAAGATCCTTGCATCGCGCTGGCAGCAGAACGTGCAAGAGGGTGTCGCTTACACCTATGTTGACTGGCTCACCGCTGTATTGAAGGATCGCGAAAGCGAACTAAGCCAGAAGTTCTGGTCGCGTCAACAGCACGCAGAACTTGTTAGCCGCTGGGCACGAGTTGTGGGACCAGATCGCGTGACCGTTCTTGTCGTTGACGATGCGCATCGCAACGCACTCATGCGCGATGTTGAGCAGCTTCTCGGGCTTAAGTCGGAGACCCTTCGCCTACCTGTTGATTTACTCAACCGCTCGCTCACCGCGCCAGAGGCTGAAGCAATCCGCATGTTTAATGTTGCATTTAAGGCAGCAAATCTTTCTAACGCTCTTCGGCATAAGCTTATGTCTCGCGGTGGAGCACTACTCCTAAAGACTCGAGCTGCTGCCCCAGGTGAGGCACGAATTTTGACCCCTGCATGGGCCGATGTTGCAGCACAGAATATTGCCAAAGAGATGATGGCCTCGATTGCCGCGAGCGGCGTACGAGTCATCGGCGATCTCTCTCTACTCACGAAGGGGCTCGACGCGTCCGCGATCGGCGAGATGGATGATGCAGCAGTCAAGGTCGCACCAGAGACTGCGGCATCGCTTGCCTTGGGCGTCTTAATCGCCACGGGTGCCGCACGTGGATATGAGCATGGATCCAGGGTTCCGGCATGGGCAGAACCCGAAGAGTTACGACGTGTTCCGACCCGCAATCTTTTGAGCGTTGCGGCAAAGAGGCAGGTTCAGGCGCTGTTACTGCGCGTGCGTAACCTCGTTCGACGCTAAGAGCGGAGCAGCGCCTTTATCTGGTCAACAGCTGATTCGATGTTAACCAGAGAAGCGTCAATAACTAAGTCAGCATTCGCTGGCACCTCATACGGCGAAGAGATGCCAGTGAACTCGGTAATCTGACCGGCGCGCGCCTTCGCATAGAGGCCTTTTCGGTCACGAGCCTCGCAGACCTCAAGCGGCGTGCTGACGTAGATCAGATAGAACGGGGCGACGCCACCAGCGAGCGCGCGTGCCGCATCTCGACTCTCAGCGAATGGCGCAATCGGTGCGGCGATTGCAATCCCTCCGCTCTTCGCTACCTCTACTGCTGCTTCGGCAATGCGCGTTACGTTGGTATTGCGTGAGGCACGGTCAAAGCCGAGACCGAGCGAGACCCTCCTGCGCATTGCGTCGCCGTCGAGAAGGTGAACATTGGCTGCGCCATCATCGCGCAGTGATTCAGCGAGCGAGCGAGCGATCGTTGACTTTCCCGAGCCAGAGAGTCCAGTAAAGAAGACAACTGCCGGTCGATTCCACGCACTGGACGCTGCCGCTTCAACTTCGCGTGTTGATGCGGGAGTTAGCTCGCTTGAGCTGCGCACCGTTCCAACTGGCGCCCCAACAACAAACCGTGTTCCGTCCTGCGCACCATACGCAGCAAGTACGCGGAGAAGCCGCGCATCACCATCGAGCGGTGTGCCTGGTTGCGCGTGCGGCCACGGGAGGATGAGGAGCTCGACCCTCGCACTAGGGAGGCGCTGGCGAAGTTCGCCAGACGCAGCGATAAGGCTACGCGTTAATCCTGCGGCGCCAACCTCTCCCGTGCCTGCGGCTTTCCGTGGCACGAGCCCGACGATGATGATGCGTGCAGCCCCAGGCACCGCGCTCTCCGCCGCGCGGATGAGCGCATTGATCTCGGCGGTACTTGGCGGAAGCACAGCCACATAGGCGAGGTCGAACGGAGCTGTGTCAGCGGCGGCCGCATGGCGCAGTGCCGGATCCCACTGTGGGCCAAATCCACGGGCGAGTGGCTTTAATGGAATGAGCCCCACGCTACCCGTTGACGAAACAGAGATCTCAGCCAGCGGGGTGTTCTCCTCATCGCTGAAGGTGCACTGCCGTGCTCCCAGGGGGGCGAGATTGAGAATGTCTGCAGGCTCTGCCGCCCCGCTTAACACGAGTTCAAGGCGGTCGAGTCCAGCCTCGTCAAGGATGACGGCGCTCGTGCCTCCGTTGTCGGTGCTGCCCGATTGCGTTTGATCAGATCGCATAGTGGGAGATTACCCCCTAATCTGCTCTCCATGACATCAGAGGGGAATCGGGACCAAGATGATGCGCAGCTCGCCATCCGCATTGCGGAGGCAGCAGCAGCGTCGCTCAGGGGATTGCGCGATGCGGCCCCTGCTCACCCGGCAACGATTGACGCAGGGGCACTCCGCGCCGCGGGCGACACAGAGACGAACGTGTTGATCGGGACCATGCTAAGGAACGAGCGGCCTGCGGACGCAATCCTCTCCGAGGAGTCTCCAGATTCCGAACACCGCCTCTCGGCAGAGCGCGTCTGGATCATCGATCCACTTGACGGTACACGTGAATATGGCGAGCGCGACGAGCAGGGGATCTGGCGTGATGATTTCGCCGTCCACGTTGCACTCTGGGAGCGAGGCCGCGGGCTGACCGTAGGGGCCGTGTCGTTGCCAGCACGAAACATCACGTACACCACCGCTAGCCCACAACCGCTTCCGCGCGCATCGAGCGGCACACTGCGTGTTGCGGCGAGTCGTACTCGACCACCAGAATTCTTAGCGCGCCTGCGCGACGCTGGACGCATCGTCCTTGTGCCGATGGGCTCGGCCGGCGTGAAGGCGATGGCGGTACTCGACGGGAGTGCCGACGCCTACATCCACGCTGGCGGCCAGTACCAGTGGGATTCAGCGGCCCCCGTCGCGGTCGCCTGCGCCGCAGGCGCTGTCGCAACCCGACTCAACGGCGAGCCGATCGTCTATAACGGCGCAGAGTTGCTCTTGCCCGACCTTGTCGTCGTCCACCCCTCCCGTGCGGCAGAGGTGCGTGCCCTTCTCGTAGAGGCTGCCGACCAGGTGGGTGGCGCAGGTGCATCTGCCGCGACTGGTGCAGAATCTCCTGCATGAGGAGCCACACCGCATGAAAAAAAGCCACGTGATTAGCCAGCTCGCCGCCCTCGAGGCGGAGAGCATCCATATCTTCCGCGAAGTTGCGGCAGAGATGGAGCGCCCCTGCCTCCTCTTTTCAGGCGGCAAGGATTCGATCGTCATGCTTCACATAGCGCGCAAGGCGTTTGCCCCCGCACCAATTCCGTTCCCCGTCATGCACGTTGACACAGGGTTGAATTTTGCAGAAGTCTTGCAGCTCCGCGATCGCTGGGTCGATCAGCTCGGCCTCCGCCTTGTTGTCGCATCGGTTGAAGAGGCGATCACGCGGGGCTTGGTAAAAGAGGAGCCGAATGGCTCACGTAATCGCATCCAAACCCCCGTGTTGCTTGAGGCTGCAGCGCGCGAGAAGTTTGATGCGCTGTTCGGCGGCGGACGCCGCGACGAGGAGAAGGCTCGCGCCAAGGAGCGCGTCTTCTCATTCCGCGATGAGTTTGGCCAGTGGGACCCGAAGAACCAGCGACCGGAGATCTGGAACCTCTATAACGGCAAGGTATTTCCTGGCGAGAGCATTCGCGTCTTCCCGCTCTCCAACTGGACCGAGCTCGATATCTGGTCGTACATTGAATCAGAAGCGATCGAGATCCCGTCGCTCTACCTCGCCTCAGAGCGTGAGGTCGTCCTGCGTGATGGCATGCTCTACGCAGTGAATGAGTTTGTTGCGCTTAAGTCGGGCGAGCGTTCTGAGCTTCGCTCGGTTCGCTATCGCACCATGGGCGACGCAAACCTCACTGCCGCCGTTGAGTCGACCGCCGATACGGTCGCGAAGGTCGTTGCCGAGATCGCAGCAGTACGTGTGACCGAGCGTGGCGCAACGCGTGGCGACGATAAGGTGTCAGAGGCGGCTATGGAAGATCGGAAGAAGGAGGGCTACTTCTAATGGATGCAGACCTGCTTCGGTTCGCAACCGCCGGCTCCGTTGATGACGGGAAGAGCACCCTGATCGGGCGCCTCCTCTTCGACTCGAAGTCGCTCTTCTCCGACCAACTCGAGTCGGTTGAGCGCGTCAGCCGCGAGCGCGGTCACGAGTACACCGACCTCTCACTCCTCACCGATGGTCTCCGCGCAGAGCGCGAGCAGGGGATTACCATCGACGTTGCGTATCGATACTTCGCGACACCGAAGCGAAAGTTCATCATTGCCGACACGCCGGGCCACACGCAGTACACCCGCAACATGGTGACGGGCGCATCGACCGCAGATGTCGCCCTCGTCCTCGTTGATGCGCGCAAGGGTATGACCGAGCAGAGCCGCCGTCACGCCTTCATTGCTAGCCTCCTCGGGGTGCCACACATGATCGTCTGCGTGAACAAGATGGATCTCGTCGATTGGTCGGAGAGCGTATTTGAGGGCATCCGAGCTGAGTTCACCGAGTTCGCAACACGGTTGCGCGTGCGCGACCTCACCTTTATCCCGCTCTCAGCGCTGAGTGGCGATAACGTTGTGCAGCGTTCGGCAAACATGCCGTGGTTCGACGGCGCGCCACTTCTCAGCCACCTCGAGCGGCTGCATGTTGCGAGCGACCGAAACCTCGTCGACGTTCGATTCCCCGTGCAATACGTCGTGCGCCCGCAGTCGCACGAGACGCGTGACTACCGTGGCTATGCGGGCACCGTCGCCTCTGGCGTGCTGAAGCCCGGCGACAAGGTCCGCGTCCTCCCGGGCGGCCATGAGACGACGATCGCCACAATTGAAACAGCAGACGGGCCACTCGAAGAGGCGTACCCGCCGATGGCGGTCATCGTCACCTTGAAGGATGAGATCGACATTAGCCGCGGCGACATGCTCTGCCGTCCAGCGAACGCACCGGCAGTCCTCCAGGATCTTGATGCGCAGATCTGCTGGATGGACGAGAGCGCCGCGCTCACCCCTGGGAAGACCTACGGGATCAAGCACACAACCCGAACAGCTCGAGCCGTGGTCAAGGAGATCGCCTATCGCATCGATATCAACACCCTCCACCGCGTGGAGGGGGTTGAGGGGCTCGCCTTGAACGAGATCGGCCGGGTACGCCTGCGCACGACGAAGCCACTCTTTGTCGACGAGTACCAGTCGAACCGGCAGACAGGCGGGTTCATCCTCATTGATGAGTCAACCAATCGCACCGTTGCGGCGGGGATGATCATCCGTGAGTCGAATGCCGAGGCAGCCCCACCGGTCGAGACGGAGTAAGATCCCCTCCTACGTGAACGACTCCAACGCGCTTATTGCCCCCGGTGAGTCCCGCCCAGCGCGGGTGCTCGTGCTCGGTTGCGGCTCAATTGGCCAGGCGGTCGTGCCGCTGCTGATTCGTGACGTGCGGATTGTGCCGAACCAGATTCGGATCGTCGAGATGGTCGACAACCGCCACCGCGTCGCTGACTCCATCACCGCCGGCGTTGCCTACGAGCAGACTGCTGTAACGCGCGAGAACCTTGCCGAATTTCTTGGGTCGCGTGTCAGCACCGGTGACATCTTGCTCGACCTCGCGTGGAACATCGATGCGGTAACCATTATCGACTGGTGCCGCGAGCACGGAGTTAGATATCTGAACACGAGCGTTGAAGCATGGGACCCATACGAAGACGTTGAAAATCAGCCACCGCTGACGCGAACGCTCTACCACCGACACATGGGGCTGCGCGCAATGATGCAACGCTGGGGCCGCAACGATGGCGCAAGCGCCATCGTGGAGCATGGTGCGAACCCGGGATGGGTGAGCCATGAGACGAAATATGCGCTAACGAGACTCAGTGCAGAGCTCCTTGCGCAGGGCCTACTCACTGGAGATTCGAAACGCGCACTCGAATCGGCATTGGCCGACGGTGCCTATGCACGAATCGCAGAGGCTGCGGGCGTCAAGGCGATCCAAATTGCTGAGCGCGATACGCAGCTCACCGATCAACCGAAGCAGGTCGGCGAATTTGTGAACACCTGGTCGGGCGAAGGCTTCTATGAAGAGGGGATTGCGCCTGCAGAGCTCGGGTGGGGTACGCACGAGCGGACGCTCCCTGTTCGTGCGATTGAACATACAGGCGATGGGCCGCGCAACCAGATCCTTATTCAGCGGGCCGGTATGGAGACACAGGTTCGCACCTGGGTTCCCGGCGCTACGCCAGAGACAGCGTTGAGTGGCGGCGGTGAATCAATCGGCATGCTGATCCGACACGGCGAGGCGTTCACGATGAGTGAGCACCTGACCGTGTACGGAGGAGACGGCGTCGCACGGTATCGCCCAACGGTCTACTACGCGTACTGTCCATCCGACTCGGCCATTGCCTCTGTGCACGAACTGCGCGGTCGAAACTGGGCGCACCCCGATCGTTTCAGGCTCCTAAATAATGAGATCACCACCGGCGAAGATCGCCTCGGCGTCTTACTTCTCGGCCACCCGTTGAAGGCGTGGTGGAGCGGCTCGCTGCTCTCAATTAGTGAGGCCCGCGCGATTCTTCCTGGACACTCGGCGACCACGTTGCAGGTTGCGGGATCGGTGATCGCTGCAATTGGCTGGATGCTACGTCACCCGAACGAAGGTCTTCGCGTACCTGATGAACTCCCACACGAGGAGCTCCTTTCCGACATTCGAAACTATCTCGGCTCGCGCTGGTCTGGTGCAGTTGACTGGACACCACTACAGCATCGCTTGGAGCTCTTCCCCGAACCAGATCGCACCTCACAGGTTGATCCGTGGCAGTTTGGCTCGTTTCGCGCGAACTCGTAGTTGCTCGCTACCTCACCCGTAGTGTGATTGTACTCGTGTGCGATTCATTCCCAAGTGCACAACGTGCATGAACCGTGTAGGTACCCCGAGTCGCCACTGCATGCCAACGGAATGAGACGGTGCCGAACGCATCAGCCTGTGCTGGCTGGAGTTGCACCCCACGTGTCTTCACGGTGCATCGCGCACCTGCAAGCGTTACGACATCGAGGCTAACTTTTGCCCCTGGTGCAGCGCTCAGCGATTTTTGTGCGAGCTGCACGGTAAGCGAAAGTGGTGGCGTCGACGTCGGATCCGTGGTTGGAGAAGGATCTGCGTTGCCAGAGCTGGCACCAAAATTATTGAGGCCGAGTGCACCGAGTAAAAGCGCGACGCCCAGCATCATGCCAACCCCAGTAACGAGGACTGGAATAAGACTTGCGCTATCCATCATCTGTTGCGGCGGAACACCCTGCTCTTGTTGCACGGTTGGGTCTTCTGCTTGCTCAACGATCTCGTCGCCTGCGGCGCGGCGCGTGCGTGCCTTTGCGCCAGTGGAGGTGTACGAGACCCCCGTCCCAGGAATGCCAACGGTTCGCCGCACGCCGCGTGGGCCAACGGTCACCCGTGCACCGCGCATGCCAGCAGAGAGCGAAAAGCCACTCTTACTGAGGTTGATCCCCAGGCCAGGGGCAATGCGTATTCTACGGAAGAGGCGGAATCCCATGTGGACAGAGTAGTCCTCTTACTTGCTGTTAGGAGTGCATCAGTAGACTAGGCGCATGTCCAACAAGATCTTGCGCCTGTTGACCGTCGCTGCGGTTCTTGTGGGCGCGCTGGAACACGGGAGCCCCGTGCCTGCACGAGCAGCGGTCGACTGGCGTTCCTGTGCCGCCCGGCCGGTCCAGCTCCCCGCCCCGCGCCTCGCAAACCCTGCTGACGCAGCCAAAGTCACTGCAGTTGTTGCAGGCTGGCGAGCAGCTCCAGGTAAAAACGCCCCCGGAATCTCTGCCGCGGTGCGCTGGGATGACGGCCGCGAGATCCTCACCGACGCCGGGTGGGCGGATCGATCGAGTGGGCGCCGGATCCTGGCCTCTACGCCCTTTCCACTTGCGAGTATTAGCAAGAGCTTCACGACCGCCGTCGCCCTTCTCCTCGATGCGTGCGGCATTCTCCCGCTCACCACAACGGCGAAATCACTCGTCCCGTATGCATCCGTAGACCCGACCGCAACAATCAAAGATCTCGTTCGTCATCGGTCTGGCATCGGCGATTGGCTCAATGATACTGGCTGGCACTGGGGCTGGCTCACGCGTCATCCGAATCGTAAGGTCTCTCCTGCAACTGCAGTACGCGACGTGAAGTTTGGTCCACGAGGGACATTCAATTATTCCAATTCTGGCTTTACGCTTGTCACTCTTGCTGCAGAGGCAGCAACGGGTCGCCCATGGCGAGAACTCTTACAGACACTCCTCCTTGATCCACTGCAGCTACATGACACGGGGATTCCGCCTATGACAGGCGCTGCACGGAGCCATTGGCGTTCACGTGGACGCCTCCGATCTCAAGGGATTGCAGGCTGGGGGCCAACGCCTGCTCTTGCTCGGGTAACACGAGGGGCTGGCGACATGATGTCATCACCCCGCGACCTTGCACGGTTTGCAGAACTCTTCTGGGGAAACCGGCTTATCGAGGGGGAGCGCTCACTCGACGTCAATGGTCCTGCATTAGGCGGAGGAGGATTCTTCATCTATACGTACGGATCTATGGTGCAGCGTGGCTTTCTTGGGAACCTTCGCGCGTACGGTCACACGGGTGGCTTCCCAGGAACGACAACAACGCTGCAACGCATACCGGCACTTGGAATCACGATCGCCGTAACGATTGATGGGAGCGGCACGGTCGACAACCTCGCGAATGACCTTGCGGTCAAGATCTTGTCGGAGCTCGACGACCCCGCACTCAACCCCGACGGCTCAGCGCGTCGCACCGCAGCAGATCGCGGAGATCCCGACCCCCCCGACCCCCCTGTTGCTCTCCCTGGTGATGTGTGTGGCGATCCAACGCCAGACCCGGCGCTTGGTGGCGATCTCCTTACCAGCCGTTGGGTGCCAATCGGCGCAGCGGCGGGGTGGACTGGCGCAGTAACCGCGCTCGCGGAGCTACCCGACGGCCGTATCGTCGCGGCCGGCGATGAGCTCAAGCGAGCGGCCGGCACGCGCGTGCGCGGCCTTGCTGTCTGGGATCCACGTTCTGGCACCTGGTCGCCCTTCGCCGCAATCAGCAACGTCGCTGGAGCGCCAACGGTCATCCGTGCACTCACTGTTGATCTAGAACGAAAGATTCTCTATGTCGGCGGAACCTTTCGCTCGGTCCGCGGTGCAGGCGCTGCGGTAGAAGCGAATGGTGTGGCACAACTGAATCTGACAACGGGCCGCTGGTCGGCGGTTGGTGGCGGATTGCAACCAGCAAAACGTGCGAACGGGAGCGCACATGTTTACAGCTTGTCACTCGAGCCAAGCTCAGGATCTCTTGCGATTGGCGGCAACTTTGCGCGCCCCCGTTCAGCGCGAAGTGCGAATGTTGCGGTTTGGAATCCACGGCGAACGACTGGCGGCTCCTGGTCAAAGCTCGGGGAAGGAGTTGACGCGCCTGCTTTTGCTGTGACGATTGCAGAGGACGGCACGGTTGTTACCGCGGGAAGATTCAGCGACGGACTGGTCAGTCGCTGGTCTCCGACATTGAAGAGTTGGTCGAGTATTGGTGATGAAACGGTATTTAGTGATGTGCCCACAACACTCGCGCTCGACGGTGATGGCACGTTGATCGCAGGGCGCGGAGTTGGATGGTACGGCGAGGCGTTGCAGGCATACGATGCGGGCACGCTTGGGAACTGGCGCCGCCTTGGTGGTGGGATTGAATACCAGCGTTCTACGCCTTGGGTCTCCACGACCGCGGTGCTTCCAAATGGCCACCTTGCAATCGGCGGATATTTTGCGAAGGCCTCCGGAGCACTTTCGCCGAACCTCACCGTCTGGAACCCGAGCACGGATACGTACGAGCAACTCGGGGGCGGCCTGCCTATTGAGCCAGATGCGCTTGCTGCATCCACCAATGCAACATTGATTGCTGCCACGCGAATCCGCTCAGCGTTGCCCGGCGGTACTGGCGGCCGATGCATCAGCGCGTGGGGGCTGGGTGCTCCGGGGGCGCCAACCATCACCTCCGTTCACGCCATGAGAGGCCGCGCCAGCGTCTCGTGGAGCGCTGACGCAACGCAACCGGATGCGCGTGGCTTTATCGGGGTTGCTACGGCACGCGGCGAGCGAACGCGCACGTGCACGGCGGGCCCGAGCGCGCGCTCCTGCACGTTTGAGGGGCTTGTCTCGGGCGTGCGCTATACGGTGCGCCTGCGAGCGTGGAGCGCCCCAGCCGGCCCATCGCCGAACAGCGCGCCGAGCACGGTGAAGGTGCGATAGTGCGAACGACGCACGCGAACCTGTTCCGCCGCACTGCGCGAATCAGCTCACTCCTCCTCACCTGTGCGCTACTGCTCACTGGTTGTACGCCGGCACAACCGCGCAGCACAACCTTTCGCCTCGTTGCGTACGTGACGCATAGCCTGCCGCTTGGGTCGATAGATTTTTCCCACCTCACTCACGTGAACTTTGCCTTCATGAAGCCAAACGCCGATGGGTCGATTCGCCCACTTGGCGCGATTGGCAAGTTAGATCGAATTGTTGCTGCTGCCAAACCGTACGGAGTTAAGGTCCTCATCGCAGTTGGTGGCTGGGGGTGGGACGACGAATTTGAAGCACTCGCCGAATCTACAGACTCACGCGCGCGGTTCGTTCAAGAGATCGCGGCATTCATCGCACTGCACAAGCTTGATGGGGTTGACCTTGATTGGGAGTATCCAAACCTTGGCGCGTCGGGCGAGGCGTTTACGGCACTTGTGCGTGACCTTCGAGCCGCGCTGCCAACTGGCACACTTCTGACCGCAGCCGTACTCGCCGATGCAAGCAATGCCGGTGGCGTATCAGAGGAGATCTTTCCACTCGTCGACTATCTCAATCTCATGGCGTATGACGGACCAGCGAGTGACCACTCCTCGCTCTCGATGGCACGCGCCTCTCTCGATTCGTGGGTTGCCCGTGGACTCTCCCGCGACAAGGCCATCCTCGGCGTGCCGTTTTATAGCCGACCAGGCGGCGTCTCGTACCGCAGACTCCTCGAGAGCGACGCCGCTGCAGCACTTGGAGATCGCATCGTGTATGGCGGCGTAGAACAGAACTACAACGGCCCAGCAACGATGCGAATCAAGGTCGCCCTTACAAAGGAACTTGGCGGCGGGATTATGGTCTGGGAACTACTCCACGATGCACCTGGGGGCGATGCACTGCTCAAGGTGATCTGGGAGGCCGCGCAGTGACGTGCCGCCTCTATGGGTGCCGCGAGCGCGTATCCTGCACGAATGGAACGAGACATGAGTGAGCCACGCATCGAGAGCCTCGCGAACCCGCTCGTCAAGTCGCTGCGCGCGCTGCGCACCCCAAAGGGGCGAGATGAGCAGCGACAGTTCCTTGCTGAAGGGGCATGGATGCTCGCCGAAGCTGAGGCTGCCGGCTGGCATCCAGAGATCATCCTTGTCGATGGCTCGACGGTGCGCGGTGCCGCCAGTGCATACGCTGGTCGCGCGCGTCGCGTGATTGAAACTACGAGTGAGGTGCTTGCCAAGATCACGGGGCGTGACAACCCACAGCCACTACTCGCGGTCTTTGCGGATCCAGCGCCAGACGCACGAGACCTTACAAGGCTCAATGCTGCGAGCTCGCCACGCTGGCTCTTGCTTGAGGCGCCACGCGACCCCGGAAATCTTGGCAGCTGCATTCGCAGCGCCGATGCCGTTGGTGCGGGCGGCGTCATCATTGCGGGTGACTCATGCGACCCGTATGCAATTGAAACGGTGCGCGCAACGATGGGGTCAATATTTGCGGTGCCGATCTATCGTGCAACTCTCGGTGATGCCTGCGCGTTGATTCGGCGCTGGAGCGGGAGTACGGTTGCCGCAACACTCCAAGCGAGCGACGACTATGCATCAATCAGTTATGCATCGCCCTCGCTGCTTGTCGTCGGCAGTGAGGCACACGGACTAAGCGAAGAGGTCGTTGCTGCATGCGCGTCGCGAGTACGTATTCCGATGGTTGGTCGTGCGGAGAGTTTGAACCTTGCAGTCGCAGCCGGTCTGATGCTCTACGCCGCAGAGCGCGCACAGCGGTAGGGGGTTAGTTCTCCAGGCAGATCTGCGGCTTGGCTGTTGGTAGCGGGAGCGGTGAGACCGCCTCACCCTTATAGATGCCGATCACGACACGCTTTGGTCCGTCAGACCGTTTTGTTTCTGACGTTTGGAGCACAACGCGCCCGTCTTGAATGTCTGCCAAGTCGGACCAGGTGTAGACGTGCTCACGAACCTCGACGATCTTGTAGCGACGGCGGACGACAACGCCGTCGCTCGTCTTCGGCTGGATGTCGACATAGATCGTCTCGCCAATGAGACTGCTCGCCTCTGCGTCGAGGAGTCGTTGGAACTCCCAATATCGCGCATGGGCATAAATGAAAAGGAAGCCGTTCTTTGAGCGCGGGCCCCCTCGAGTCGGATCCCACTCTGCAATGCGGCACCATGGGAAGCGCGCCCCATCCCCTTGATCAAGTGGCGGGCGAACGATCGGCAGGTTGATCCAGATGCCCGTGACAACAACGCGTACTGGGTCTCCAGGCTCGATCGGCAAGATGAGCGCAGGATCGACGGGCACGAGCGGAGGCGGGGTGTTGTGGTTAGGGCCCGTGTCACCGCCGCTCGGCGTTGGGGTTTCCGAGCTTGATGGATCCGCTGTGACAACCTCCATCGTCCCTGGAGCCCACGGCCCGATCGCCTCGTCGGCAGCCCACGAGCCGAGCGCAGCCATTGAGAAGATGAGTGAGAGGCTCAGAAGCGTGACGGAGCCGACATGCCTCCAGGGGGTAAGGGGAGGATTGGGCCGTTTAACATCCATTCAGAGATTCTAGCCACAACCCAGGCGGCCACCTGAACGTGGCACACTTGTGAGATGAAACTAGCATCACCGTTTTCACCGAACGATTGGCCGACGCAAGCGCGCCTCATCGGGTGGCTCGCGCTCGCAAGCGCCGCACTGGTGGCGATCGCTGCAGGGGCAGGGGTCGTCGCTGCAATCCTGAGCGCGCAGGGCGCACTCATCACGGCACTTGTCGCAGGGTGGATCCTTTCCGCACTCGCCTCCCCACCCATTACCGCACTCGTCGCGCGCGGATGGCCGCGATCGCGTGCCATCGCACTGGTGTGGATCGCCGCTGCAGTTCCGATCGTCATCATCGTCGCGGAGATCGCGATCGCCTTCGCACAGTCGCTCGGCAACATTATTGCTGGCCCAATGCCGTCGGAAGCATTTATCGCCAATCTCATCGCACGACCAACCGCACTGCTCTCGTCAATTGGTCTCTCGATCAATCTTGTTCCAATTGCGAGCGAGGCGATCGTCGCGCTGCGATCTCTTGCAGCCGGCCTACAGGCGAACCTTGGCGGACTTGCAGCGGGGGCAGTGAGCGCGGTGGGGCCACTCCTGTTGGCCATCGGCAGCGGCGTCGCGCTCTCAGCAAACCCAGAGCTCCTCGACCTCAACGCACTTGGCCACCTCACGCCGAGTGGGAGCAAGGAGCGGATTCGCCACACCCGCAATGTGTTTGAGGTGATCATTGCGCGATTTATTGCGCGCCACGTGGCACTCGGATTCATCTATGGCGTGGTCGTCTTCGCCGCTGCGACCCTTGCCGGAGCCGACGGCCTCCTTGCGGCGGTCCTCGGCGGCGTGGTCATGGCGATCCCCTCAATCGGTCAGGGGCCAGCAGTGGTGCCGCCGCTTCTCCTCATCGCGCTCTCCTCTGGCGCATATGCGTTCGTGGGCGGTGCACTCGTCATTGCCGCCTGGCTCGTATGCGCAACACAGATCGCCCCGCGCTTCATGGTTGGCGTGTTGCACCTCTCTGGAACGACGGTCTTCCTCGCAGGTGCGATCGGCGGCTTGATTGCTGGCCCAATTGGCGCAATCTTCGCTCTCCCTGTCGTTGCTGCTGTTGCGGCGGTCCGTGCGCATCCGGTGCAGCCGCGAGTGAGCCGCCGCCGTCGCTAGCCCCGCGCTCATGCTGATGAGCGTGTAGCCTCAGGAGATGCAGATCCCCCAACGCCTATCGCCCCGATGGCGCGGACCGTTTCGCCACCGAAACTATCGCCTCTTCTGGTTCGGCCAGCTGATCTCGCTTGCCGGTACGTGGATGCAGTCGATCGCCCAAGCCTGGTACATCACCGAGCTGACCCACGAGGCCGCGTGGCTGGGGATCGTTGCTGCTGCGCAGTTCACACCCGTCCTCATCCTTGGCCTCTTCGGTGGTGTGATTGCAGATCTCGTGCCGAAGCGCCGGGCGCTGATCACAACACAAGGTGCGCTCATGTTCCTCGCGGTCTTCCAGGCGCTTCTCGTTGCCCTTGGCCTGATGACTCTTCCGATCCTTATCACCATGGCAGCACTCCTCGGCGTCGTGAACGCATTCGACATGCCGGTGCGCCAGTCATTTTTCTCAGAGATGGTGAGTGAAGAAGAGGTTGGCCGTGCCGTTGCGCTGAATTCTGCGATGTTCAATGGCGCGCGGGTCATTGGCCCAGCAATCGGCGGGATACTCATTGGGATCATCGGCGTTGCAGGCTGTCTCGCGGTGAACGCAGCTAGCTTCCTCGCAGTCTTGATCGCACTCCTCTTTATGCGCGAGCGGGAGCTTCGTGCCGCACCGCGCCCGCCCCGGCCACGATCCGTCCGAGCGGTGATGAACAACCTTGTCGAGGGCCTGAACTATGTGTGGAGAACACCAGCCGTAGCGCTCTGCATCTTTGTTATCGGCGTTGTGTCAGGGGTAGCAATGAACTTCAACGTGGTGATTCCACCCCTCGCACGCACGGTGCTCAACATCGGCGCGCCTGGCCTCGGCTTCCTCATGGCCGCGATCGGCCTCGGCTCACTTTCAGGAGCGCTTGCCGTGGCCGCACTACGGCGTCCGCGGATCACGCCAATCCTTGCCGGAGCGGCGGTACTTGGTGCCTGCTCGGTGCTCGCGGGTGGCGTGAGCGGCTCTGGTGCGACGTGGGCCCCCGCTGCGACTGGCGCGGCACTCTTTCTCGCAGGATTTGGTGCCATCGCCATGGCGGCGTCGGCAAACTCCACGATCCAGGTGCTCGTGCCAGCGCAACTACGCGGGCGCGTGATGAGCGTCTATACGACCGTCTTCGCCGGGTCTACGCCAGTGGGCGCGCTCGCCACCGGGCTTCTCGTCGCAGCGATCGGTGCGCCAGGGGCGCTCCAGGTCGCAGGGATACTCGCGCTCTTGGCGGCTGGATTTGCAGCGGTGCGTTGGCGCGCGCTCCTGTAGAGAGCGACGCTAGGGGAGACGGATCCGGCGCCAGGAACTTGCACGCCCAGCTGCATCGACGACGCGAAGGTCGATGCTTGATCCACTCGCAAGCCAGACCGGCTTGCCGCCTGGTGCTTGAAAGAACGGACCAAACGCAAAGCGCTCCTCATACGGGAAGACAACTGGCCGGCCAAACCCGACGCGAATCTCAATGTGGTTGATCCCTGTTTCACTATCGGATGCGCGCAGATAGAGCGTATAGGGCGGTGGCGTGCTTCCATGCGCATAGCCACGCTGGGCCCGC
>CAIPEX010000043.1 GCA_903864185.1 uncultured Chloroflexota bacterium
CTTGTGCACGCAACAATCCAGCCAGGTGCAGAGCTCGACCTGCCGTGGCGCCCCGACTTTAACGCGCTCGTCTACGTCCTCTCTGGCCGCGGAAGCGTTGGTGCCGAGCGAGTCGCAATCGAAGCGGGGCAGCTCGCCGTCTACGGGGCGGGCGATCGCATCGTCGTCAACGCATCTAAACACCAAGACGTGCGCACCCCAGCACTTGACGTGCTCATCCTTGGCGGCGAGCCGATCAAGGAGCCGGTCGCCTGGCTCGGGCCATTCGTCATGAATACGCGCGATGAGGTCGTGCAGGCGTTCGAGGATTACCAGGCAGGAAAGCTCGGCGTGATCCCCGCCGCGCACAGCAACCCGCATAACACCCCTACGAGCGTCATCGAGTCCGAATAGCACGGCCGTGGAACTCTTCCTTCTCGGCGCTGCGCTCGCCTTCTCCATCAACATCGAGCTCGGCGTCGTCAACGTGATGATCGTGCGCACCGCCATCGAGCGCGGCGCGTGGCCAGCCTTCCTCATTGGGCTCGGCTCCTGCATCGGCGATCTCATCTGGGCCTGCGCCGGCGCGCTCGGGGTGAGCGCACTCCTCACCTGGCCCCCTGCCGCCTGGCTCCTCTGGCTCGGCGGGAGCGCCATCCTCTGCTGGTTCGCCGCCGCAGCACTTCATGACGCGCTACGCGGTGGCAGCATCGACGAATCGTCGCCACTCCGTCGTGCGAACGGCCTGCGCGCCGTTGGACTTGGCCTCGGCATCGCCCTCGGCTCCCCCACGCTGATCCTCTGGACCGCAACCGTTGGCGGGAGCGTCGTCGCCTCTCAGGCGTCAAACCTCGCCGGCTTTATTCCATTCATCTCAGGATTCGGCGCCGCCGCAGTTGCGCACTCGGCGATCCTCTCGGGTGTTGTTGGTGCAACGCGCCGCTTCACCGGGCCACGGACGGTACGCGCCGTCTCGCTCATCTCTGCGCTGATGTTCGCTGTATTCGCGATCGGCATCTTTGTCGACGGCGCCCGACGCCTCGTGCTACCGATCCTGTAGCTAGGCTCCTTCGCGCACGCGCTCCGCATTGGCGGCGGCGATCTTTCGTAAGCCGCTCGTCAGTTGTTCCATCTCACGTGCGGGGAGTGATGCACCAAAGCGCTGTGCAACGGCACGAAGGTGCGCTGGTGCAGCGTTGCGGAACGCCTTGATGCCGAGCGGCGTCAGTGTTGCCCAATGCACGCGACCATCTTCCGTGCAGCGGCGGCGCGTCACCCAGCCGTTGATAGCGAGCCGATCGACGCGACGTGTCAGCCCACTCTTTGAAATGAGTGCGACATCCGCGAGCTCGGTCATCCGGAGCGAGTGTCCTTCGACGCGAGCGAGTTGCGCCATCACGTCGAAGTCGGCGAGGCTCATCCCCGACGAATCCATGAGCTCCGAAGAGAGCGCGCGTGTGAGGCGGCCGTAGGCGGTGAGGAGGGCGATCCACGCGCGCGCGACGGCTGGTTCGAGAAGCGTGCCTGCGTCTACGCCGAGGATGGCCGATAGCTCGGCGACCTCTCCATCTCCGTGGTGCTGCTCTGTTGCCATAGGTTGCAATAGTTGCACTTGCAACTATCTACGTCAAGGGATATAGTTGCATCCGCAACTATCCCGACTCTCGGGGTTTGCACAGAGGAGGACGCAATGAGTGAACGCTTCGCACACCAGGCAGACCGGGCGCAGATTGACCGCGCGGCAGCGGCGCTGAAAGCGCACGGCATTGATGCAGTGATCGTTGGCGATGCGGCAACTGCACGCGCAGAGGTGCTCGATCGCATCCCTGCAGGCAGCGACGTCTTCACCATGTCGTCGATCACCCTCGACACGGCCGGCATTACCGCCGCCCTGAACGAGAGTCCCGACTACGTGAGCGTACGAAATAGGCTCTACGCGCTCGATCGCGCAACGCAGGGTGCAGAGATGCGCGCACTCGGTGCAGCCCCATCGTGGGCGGTCGGCAGCGTTCAGGCGATCACTGAGTCGGGTGAGCTCGTGATGGCCTCGATGACGGGATCGCAGCTTCCTGCATACGTATACGGCGCAGAGAAGGTGATCTTCGTTGTCGGCGCACAGAAGATCGTTAAGGATCTGGGCGAGGCACACGCACGCGTTCGCGAGCATGCCCTTCCGCTCGAGAGCGAGCGCGCGAAGGCGGCATATGGCGTTCCAGGAAGCGCCATCAACAAGGTTCTCGAGATTCACGGCGACTTCCCTGGGCGGATCGCGGTGATCATCGTCGAGCAGGAGCTTGGCTACTAATGCGCGGGGCCGTAGTGAACGGCAGCATCCAGGCTGCACTCATGAATCTCGTTGCATGGATCGTCCTCGGTGTTGCAGGGATTGTTCCAGGAGCAACTGACGCACCGAACTTTGCGATCTCTGCTCTTGTTGCAAGTGCATTCGGCGTCATTGCGGCAAGCGTCGTTGCACGCCGGTTTACCGGCCTTGGCGCACGTAAGCGATGGGATCGCGTCGCCCTGGTGGTGCTGATCCTTTCGCTCGCCTCGCCAATCGGGCTGGCGGCGGGGCTCTCGCCAATCAATATCGCGGCGCCAAGCGACCTGACCTACGAGTCGTTCCGCACTGGGATGGCGCTCGTCTACGCGCTCATGCACATCTCAACGTATGCGGTTGTGCAGGGCACGGTGGCGCGACAGGTTCCTAACTAAGGTGCCGATCCGCGTCGCGCGCCTCAATCACGCAGTGCTCTTTGTTCGCAACGCCGAAGCTGCAGCTGCCTTCTACGAGAAGGCGTTCGGCTTCGTCGTTGCGGGCCGAGAGTTCGGTGGCAAGGCGATCTTCATGCGCGCTGGAGAGACAGAGAACCATCACGATCTTGGCCTCTTCGAGGTCGGGCCCGATGCGCCGCGACCACCACGGGGTGCGACAGGGCTCTATCACCTCGCCTGGGAGGTTCCGACCATTGGTGACCTCGCTGCAGCGTATGAGGCACTCAGCGACTTGGGTGCACTGAGTGGGTCGAGTGATCACGGCGTGAGCAAGAGCCTCTATGGGGCCGACATCGACGGGAATGAGTTCGAGATCATGTGGCGCGTGCCTGCGGATGCATGGGGCGACTATGCAGAACACGCCGCGGTACTGCCACTCAACCTTGAGGCCGAGCTCGCCCGCTGGGGCTGAACTCGCGACCGCGCCGAACCGTTCGCTACGGGAGTACGGCCGGAGCGGACGAGACGAGTGCCCCAGTGTCCTTACGGGTCAGCACGACAACGTATCGCGTGCCCCTCTTTACCTCGCCGGACTTCGTCACCATGAACGAAAGTTTCGCGCTGTTCTTGGCTAACGATTTGGTACTCACCAAGGTAAGTGTCCCGGACACTTTGGATGCTGCCGCTTTAAACAGCTTCACCGTACAACCGTATTTCTTGCACGTCCCGTTTGAGGCGACTGAGATCTCATATTTGGTCTTGCCCGACTTTGAGGCCTCGGGCGCTTTGGGTGCCCCAGATTTTGGTTTCAGTTTGAACTTGGGCGCCGAGAAGGTCATGCCGTCGATATCGACAAGGATGCCGTCTGTGCCTTGAACGCCGCTTGTCCACTCAGTGAACGTTGTCGTGCCGTCTGAGCAGCCGCTCCCACACGCACCCTCACGAACCGTCGTAAACAAGACGGAAGGGGTTGCAGCATCAGGAATTGCGCTGCTATCGGCAAACGAGGGCACGCCGAGCTGCTGGACCAGTGCACTGGCCGGAATCACGGCGTGCATCTTGCCATAGCGCAGGTCCCCGGCAGTCTCACCTGTGTGGAGATAGTGACTCGATGCTGCCGCGTACTTCAAGATCGGCAGGTTCGTTGTTGGGTCATTTGAAACTTCAACCGATCCCATGATCGCCCCCTCCGTAGCAAAGAGTGCGCCAGTCATCGCCTCTGACATCGTTGTGTCAAGGCTGAGGACCATGCCGAACGCCAGCCAGTCGCTGTTTGATCGCTGAACCTCGCATGTACTGATCGGCAACGTCGTGCACAGGTGTGTGTCGTAGTTCTCATTGTTGTCAATCACTGGCTTTGACGCCAGCTTTGCATGAACTTCAATTGAGGCGGTATCTAGACCAAGATCACTGGTTCGCCAGTAGGTCGGGATCCCGTTCATCCACGTCCAGCGCAGTGACTTGCCGATTGAATTCAAACTGATCTTCAGTTGCACTTCGGTGTTTTCGTCAATCGTCAGGGAGCTCCCCGTGTTGTCTTTGAGCACTATGTCGGTACCTGGATTATCTCCGTTGTTCGGGCGCGTGAAGTTGTATCCCACTTGCCCCGAGCTCTTGCGGTAGACGAGCGAGACACCGATGCGATTTGGCGTGTCGTAGCAGTTGGTCGTTTGTGGCGATGGAGATCGATCCTTATCGCACAAGTTATACGGGGTGAGGACGATGCCGATCTTGCCCGCAGTGTTGCTCAGCGTGGTCGTTGTGTCGCCGGCAGAGATGATGGATGTTGTGGTTGCACCATTCTTAATGGTGAGGCTCTCAACAAAGGGTCGGAGCGTGAGGGCGCCATCAAGGTCGTACCAGTTTCCCGGTTGGTTCTCTTGGCCCATCGCAGCATTCGACTTGTCGAGTTCCTGCTGGTCAGGCATGCCGTCGCAGTTGTAGTAGCCATAGGTGGTCGAACAGGAGCCCCATGGGCTCGCGTCGTCGACGTAGGTTGGCGTATAGGTCGCCGCCGCGGGCGATGCCGCCGGCAACAGGAGCGCCGTAGAGAGCATGAGCGATGCGATTGCCTGTCGACGCATGAAGATCTCCTGTTGCTGAGGGCTGCGCACACAGCTCACGACCCAGTGCGGGCATTCTAGCCACTGGGTGGGGGCATGGTGAATCGGTTTCATAGGGCGAAGGCGCCGCGTCGGCTACGCTGCGCAGATGAGTTTTGACCCGCTCGGTCCCCTCCACGCAGAGCCCCGGCTCGTTACCTTCATGACCGACTTCGGCCTGCGCGACCCATCTGCGGGGGTGCTCTCAGGGGTGGTGCTCGGCATCGCACCGTCGGCGCGAACGCTCGACCTCACCCACGCCATCCCGCCCTATGACGTTGAGGCGGGTGCTGAGGCGCTCGTTGAGTCGCTCGTCCACCTCCCTGTTGGCGCACACGTGGCGGTCGTTGACCCTGGCGTTGGTACCCAGCGACGGCCGATTGCGATCCGTTGCGGGCGCGGTGATGTGTTGATTGGACCAGATAACGGACTCCTGCCACCGGCGGCAGCTGCACTGGGCGGCGCCGTTGCAGCGGTGATCCTCGATGATGAGCGCTGGTGGGGCAACAGCCGTAGCCATACGTTCCATGGGCGCGACCTCTTCGCCCCAGTTGCCGCGCATCTCGCTGCAGGTGTGCCGTTTGGCGACCTTGGAACGCCGCTAGCGCTCGACACTATTGTGCAGATGCCGCAACTCCCAATCGAGGTGGTGCCTGGTGAACTGCGCACCGTGGTGCGCATCATCGACGGCTTCGGCACGCTCGTCTTCGCCGGTGGGCGCGACGACATCGATGAGGCGCTCGGCGCACTTGAGGCAGGCGAGGCGCTTGCGGTCGTCATTGGAGCAACGCGGGTGGACACGGTGTGGGCACACCGCTTCGGCGACGTCGCTGAGGGTGAGCCGCTCTGCTATATCGACTCGACGGGTCGACTCGCCCTTGCCGTCAATCGGGGGAGCGCCGCCGAGCGCTATGGGGCAGCGCGACGGAGCCCGATTTCGATCACGCGCGCCTGAGGGCGCCACGCTCCCTGCTATCCTCACGCAGCGAGCATGACCAGTCGCGCCGATTCCACGTCACGCTCGCGCTGATGCAGACCTTGCTGCGACAGCACCGTAGAGAACACGGCGCATAGGAGGCCAGACGATGGACACCCAGCGCGTACACCGGTTTACGCAGACGACACGACTCTCTGTTGCGATCATGGCACTCGCCTTGATCCTCGCTGCGTGCACGAGCACCGCTGCGTCGCCATCGCCCTCACCCTCGGCTGTTGCCTCGTGCGCGAAGGCGGATCTCGTCCTGAAGACCGCTGGCACGCTCACCCTCTCGACAGACAACCCCGCCTATAGCCCGTGGTTCCAGGGTGGGAATAAGGGTTCGGAACTGTTTGATGGCGACTACGGCAACGACCCCTATAAGGGGAAGGGCTTCGAAGGTGCGCTGGCCTACGCGATCGCTGGTGAGCTCGGCTTCGCCAAGGGCGAGGTGACCTGGGTTGTGACGACCTTCGACCAGTCGTTCGCACCTGGCGTGAAGGCGTTCGACCTCTTCATGAACCAGGTCTCGATCACGAGCACGCGTGCCGAGGCGGTTGATTTCAGCGCCGGCTACTACGACGTCTACCAGGCGGTCCTCACCGTGGAGGGCTCCGCTGCCGCAAGCGCAGCGAGCATCGCCGACCTCAAGGAGTTGCAGTTCGGTGCGCAGATCGGCACGACGAGCTATCAGGCAATCGTTGACGACATCGCACCGACAAAGGATGTCATGACCTACAACACCAACGACGACGCGGTAGCGGCGTTGGAGAGCGGGCAGATTGACGCGATGGTGACCGATGTCCCTACCGCCGTCTACATGCGTGACTTCCAGCTCACGAAGGGGCTGATCGTTGGGCAGCTGCCAACACCTGGTCAGTTCGGCGTTGTCCTTGAGAAGGGCTCAACGCTCACGGCTTGCGTCAATGAGGCGATCGCTGTGCTCGAAGCAGACGGAACGATTGCCGCACTGATGACCAAGTGGCTCGGCACCGACTACACGGTTCCAGAGCTCAACTAACCAGGGAACGCGATACCTATGGCGGCGCCGAGGAGAAGCCGAAAGGGCACCCTCGTCGCCGCCATAAGCACGATCGTTGCGTGTATTGCGGTCGCAGCAGTCGTTGGATCGTCTGCCGCATGGCCGGAGGTGCAACACGCCTTCTTTAATGGTGAGCGATTCGCCAACGCGCTTCCGAGTGTGTGGGGCGCGTTCGCCATCAACGTGCAGCTCTTCGTCTTCGCCGAGCTGCTGATCCTGCCGATCGGCCTCCTCATCGCACTCGCCCGGTCCGTGCAAGCGCCAGCGCTCGCGCCGCTCCGACTGTTTGCGATGGTCTATGTCGACTTCTTCCGCGGCGTGCCGAGCATCTTGGTGATCTATCTGCTCGGCTTCGGCGTCCCCGCCCTGCAGATCCCCGGCCTGCCGAAGGATCCATTCTTCTGGGCGCTCGTCACGCTCGTCCTCATCTACAGCGCCTACGTCAGTGAGGTCTATCGCGCTGGGCTCGAATCCATTCACCCATCGCAGGAACGGGCTGCGCGAGCGCTCGGCCTCTCGCGTATCCAATCGCTGCGCCACGTTGTGATCCCCCAGGCGTTCCGGCGGGTGATCCCGCCGCTGCTCAACGACTTCATCGGGCTCCAGAAGGACACGGCACTCGTCTCGATCCTCGGCGTTGTGGATGCCTTCCGCCGTGCGCAGATCCTCAAGGCGGCCGACTTCAACTTCACGCCACTGATGACAACCGCCGTGATCTTCCTCGTGATCACCTTCCCCATGACGCGCTTCGTTGACTGGCTCGCTGCGCGCGACCGCGCGGCGCAACTTGGTGAGCAACGCTGATGGCGAAGAGGCGCGCAACCCCCGTCATCGAGTTCCGTGGCATGCGCAAGAGCTACGGCAGCGCGACCGTGCTCCATGGGATCGATCTTGCCCTTGCGGAGCACGAGGTGGTCTGCCTGATCGGTGCGTCTGGATCAGGAAAGTCGACACTGCTCCGCTGTGCCGATCTTTTGGAGCCGATCGACGCCGGCAGCATCCTGCTAGACGGCATCCCGGTTTCCGCCGAGGACCGCGATGCGGACGTGAAGCGTCGCGCGCTCGGCATCGTCTTCCAGGGCTTCAACCTCTTCCCGCACATGAGCGTGGTGGAGAACGTTGCGCTTGCACCCCGCGTCGCACTCGGGCTCAGCCACGACGAGGCCGATGGTCGCGCCCGCACGCTCTTGGCGCAGCTCGGCCTGGCAAAGAAGGCAGACGCCTATCCCGATAGCCTCTCCGGCGGTCAGCAGCAGCGCGTTGCAATCGCACGCGCGCTCGCCACAGAGCCGCGGGTGCTCCTCCTTGACGAGATTACGAGCGCGCTCGATCCCGTCCTCGTCGCGGAGGTCCTTGAGACGTTGCGTGCCCTCGCAAAGAGCGGCATGACGATGTTGATTGCCACGCACGAGATGTCGTTCGCGGCAGACGTTGCCGATCGCGTCGCCTATCTCGAGGGTGGCAAGCTGGTAGAGATCGGCTCGGCGAAGCAGGTCTTGCGGAAGCCGAAAGACGCACGGACGAAAGAGTTCCTCCGGCGCGTGCGTTCTCGATAAGTCGCCACTACGCCAAGGGGCGTAAGATTTCTGCATGGGAAAACTCCGCCGCGTCAAGGTTGCAGGGCGCTGGGCAGAACTGCCGCAGTGGGTCCTCGACCTGCCGTTTGAGGTGCGCCCGATGCGCGGCTTCCGCCCTGCTGCGTGGCCGCGCTGGAAGTCGACACTCCTCCTCTTGGCGCGTGCGGCAAAGGCAAAGCGCCTGCGCCTTGAGTGGGTGCGCGTGCACGAGCATCTCGATACACGACGAGAGCCGTCACATCCGTTTGGTTGGGTCGTCACTGAAACTGGCGAGATGTTTCTCTGCTCCTACGACAAGGGGACGGCGCTCCACGAGCTCGCGCACCTCGCCACAGGTGACTCGCATGGCGACCGCTGGGCACGCGCCTGTTTTGATCTACACCGCGCCTTCCTATCGCGCGCGGCGATTCGCGCCGCCGACCTTGAGGTGACGCGCTACCTGTCTGGGCGCCGTGAGTGGAGGCGGCGCTTCGGCGAGCGCCCAGAGCCGCAGCCTGCACCAAAGAGCGCCTGGATCCAGCGCGGCGCGCGCCGAAGCCGAAGTTAATCGGCCGGGGCTGCGCCCTCGTGCTTCTTGACGTCGAGCACCTGACCAGTGAGCCCAGAGCGGATGAGGGCGAGGGTCGCGGCAGCGATCGCCTCGGGTTGCAGGAGCGCGGCGTGATCTTCTGTTGGGAAGGCGCTGCGGCGCATCTCGGTGTTCGCGCGCTCGGGCGCGACGGCGTTCACGCGAATCCCGTCGCCCACCCACTCGTCGGCGAGTGCCTGCATCATGTTGACGACGGCCGCCTTCGTTGCGCTGTATGCCGCGTATCGCGCACGGCCGCGGGTGAACGAACTTGAGGTGAAGAGGGTGAGCGTCCCCTTGCTTGCTGCAAGGTGCGGGTGTGCAGCGCGGGCGGCAAGCAGCGAGCCGGCGAGGTTCACAGCGACAGTTTCAAGGATCTCTTCGGCTGACTGTGCTGCAATCTCACCAATGCGCAAGATGCCGGCCGTAACGATCACATCGTCGATACCGCCAAGGTTTACTGCCGCCTGCTCAACCATCTCGGCGACCGCAGTGGGATTTTCAACGCCGCCCTTGCTCCCGCGACCAGCGCGGCTCACCCGTGCGCCGGCAGCTTGTGCTGCATCTGCAATCGCCGCACCAATCCCGTGCGTTCCGCCGATGATCAACACGCGGCGATCGCTCCACGAGCCTGCGGTGGCTGGTGTCGAGGCGATGCGATCTCCGCCGATCGCGCGCAACTGCAAGAGGCGATCGGCCAAGACGAGATCGATCCGCGTCGTGATCTTAATGTTCTCTTCGTCGCCAGCAACATGCACAAGTCGAGCACCTGGAACATGGCGCAACACGAGGGTGCAGTCGTCTGAAGCAGCCGACCCAACAGGTGTCGCCTCGTATGCTTGACGCAGCGTGCCGACAATGAAACCTTGCGGCGTTTGACCGCGGCGGAAGCGACTCCGCTCGGGAATGTCGGTGATACGATCACCCTCTACAACGACGAGGGTGTCGGCGGTCGGGATCACCGTGTCCACTGCCTCGGCGCGGCCCTCGCGCAGTGGAGCGATCACGCGTTCAATCACCTCGCGACTGAGCAGCGGACGCACGGCGTCGTGGATGAGAACGATGTCATCTGCATCTGCACCGACCGCAGTGAGGCCAGCACGCGTCGACTCGTTGCGTGTCGCACCTCCTGGGACGACGCTGATCGGTGCGCCTAAAAGTCCGGCGACGGCATCTTGCGTCTCCTTCAGCCATTCAGCGTTCGCGACGACAACAACCTGGTCGATGAGCCCGCTCGAGGCGAGCGCGGCCGTGCTACGACGGAGGACAGGCTCTCCGGCGAGGCGGATGAACTGCTTCGGGGTGGCGTCGCCAAAGCGCTGCCCTGTGCC
>CAIPEX010000044.1 GCA_903864185.1 uncultured Chloroflexota bacterium
ACCCTTCGCCTCACGCTGCCGATTTAATGTTCGCAACGCTCCTCGACCCCGCTGCATTCGCCGCACAGCGCGAGGAGCAGATCACCCTTGTCGCGTCACTGGGCGGACCGTTCTTCACCCACAACGTTGATGATGGCACCGCCGTCCGCGCTCTCGGCCTACAGGTAGCCCTCGTCGTTGACGCCCCAGACGGGGTGATTGACGTGCGTGATTGCGAACGGATTCTGGCATTCGCTCCTGAGCTCTTCGCCGTGCGTCTTCCCGACCTGCGCGATGTCAGTGTCCGAGCGCGGCGCATCGAGCAACTCGCCGGCTCGCTAAGCAAGCTGGCAGGCCATCACCGCCTGCTCCTCGCACTCGAGACGCCACTCGCAGCGCTCACGCCCGCCGAATGGTCGCAGCTCCCCATTGAGAGCCTCGCGATTGATCCGATCGGTGATCCCGATGTGTGGCGTGGGGCCGCAACGCTGCCAGGTTCCTGCGGGCTCATCCTCGGCCTTATCCCACCACCAGGTGGTGGCACTCCAGCCTCTACGGAGGTGCTCCTCTGGGGGATTCGCTATGCCGCATCACTCGGCGCACGTGGTGGTGAGCGGGTTGGGATTGCAGGGCTGCCACACCGCGCCGGTGGGGTCACTCCCGCAATTAACGTAGCTGATTCCGCAGCGCGCGTTGCGCGATTGAGTGATCTGCTGCGGCTGAGTAGTGCCGATACGACAACGCTTCGAGAGGAGCTCGATCCGCGGTCGTTTAGCCCTGCGGCAGAACTGCTCGCTGCACGGCACAAGAACGAGAAGGTATGAGATGAGTGCGGAGTTGCTCGTCTTGCCAATCGGCCCACTGCGCACGAACGTTGCGCTCATCGGCGATACGGATCGGCGGGAGGCGATCGTCATCGATCCAGCGATCCCGTCGCTAGCAGACCTCGTCGCCCGCCTTGCCGAGCGAGAGTGGCGCCTGATCCTCGCGCTCGTGACGCATGGCCACTGGGATCACACGGGTGAGCTCGCCGCACTTGCGGAGCATGTCCAGCAGCATGAGGGGCGTACACTTCCCATTGCGGTGCACGAGCGCGATCGCCATCGACTCGAAGATCCGCGTCCGCTCGCCGCCCCATTTCCGATTCCTGCCGTCATCCCGACGCGCGATCTGACAGAAGGCGATCACATTCGTGCTGGCGAGATCGATCTTGCAGTACTTCATACGCCCGGCCACACCGAGGGCTCAATCTCGCTCCATGATGCGGCGGCCGGCGTGCTCTATAGCGGCGACACGCTCTTTCGCGGCGCATGGGGCCGCACGGATCTACCGGGCGGTGATGCGGTGGCGATGCTCGCCTCACTCCAACGACTCGCGGGCCTTGATCCGGCGACGCGCGTGATTCCTGGACACGGGCGCGAGACGACGATCGCTGCGGAGCACGCGTGGATTTCGAGTGCGGGTCGCATCGGCCACCTCGGGAGACTTCACGAGTGAGCAGGCCAGCAGAGGTGGCCGCCCTCCTCCCGCTCCTCGCGGGAGAGAAGATTGATCGCAGTCTGGCCGTGCACCTGACCCTCCTCCTCGATGCAGGCTGCTCGCTTCTTGTTGCTGGACCGCGTGAACCGGGCGTACAGGGCGAGATCGCCGCAGCGTTTTCCGCCGCCTCGCCGCTTACCCGTGCTGATGCGCTGCGCACAGAGATCGCGATTGGCGCGGGCCACAACTTCTCCTGGCTGGCAGACCCTACCGGTATCGGCTGTGTGACGGAGGGTGCGGGATCAGCGCCACGTGCGCCGCGCGAGGTGCGCCTCCGCATGCATGAGATCTTTACTGCACCCGAGCCTGCGACGGTACGCACAACGATCCGCGCGCTTGCGCGGGGCTACACGCTGATTGCCGACGGGTGCGCTGCAAGCCTCGCGGAGATTCTCGAGCAGTTGCGCTCCGGCGCCTTCCGTGTCCCGGAGGCCGATATTCGCCGCATGGGTCTCGTCGTACTCACCGATGAGGAGCGAGTGACGAGCTGCCACCTCCTGCAGCCAAGTGAGACGGGGAGCGACCGGCCGCCCACACTCCTCTCTGCGTGGGATGCAGATCAGCAGGGCTGGGACGACTTTGCCTGGGCCGCGATCCCTGAGCTGGCGGAGCGCTGCCGCCGTACGCATGCCGAGTACGCTGCGCAACATGCCGCGCGCCTCGCTACGATCAGCGCATGACCCACGTAGCGAGCTCGCCCGCCGACCTGCTCCAGCAGTTGCGCGCCTCACTTGAACTCACCGCTGATGGCTCGCTCCGCATCGTCGATGCACAGCGCCTCCAGCACGAGGGTGCCGCACTCATCGCCTGGAGCGCCGCGTTTTCTCCCGACGAGCCAACCATCCGCGCTGCGCAATGGCTCGCTCGTGCTGCTGCGAGTGCAGTAGGGATCGAGAGCGCAAGCATCGCCCCTCTCTACGCAGCGCGCGCCGCTGGCAAGTACGAGGGACTCAGTGTCCCTGCCATCAACCTGCGCTCTCAAGTCTTCGACATGGCACGGGTCGCGCTCGAGACCGCGGCCTCGATGAACGGTGGCGCGCTGATCTTTGAGCTGGCGCGCTCGGAGCAAACCTATACGTTCCAGCGTCCTGCAGATTACGCAACGAGCATCTTTGCCGGTGCGATTGCAGCTGGGTGGCGCGGACCGCTCTTTATCCAAGGTGACCACTACCAGTTCGTGCAGAAGAAGTACCAGTCCGACCCAGAGGGGGTGGCGGCCGAGATCGCCCGCGCCTGCAGGCTCGCGGTCGATGCGGGCTACCGGAATATCGACATCGACGCGTCGACCCTGGTTGACCTGAGCCTCCCGACGGTTACAGAGCAGCAGCGCGTGAATGCCGAACGAACTGCCGAGGCGGTTGCGCTCGTCCGTGAACTCGAACCATCAATGGTCGAGATCAGCATGGGCGGAGAGATTGGCGAGGTGGGGAAGTACAACTCCACGGTGGAGGAGCTTGCCGCCTATCTCGATGGATTCTCTGCCGATCTTGAGCGACGACGCCCGAGTGCTCGCGGACTTCGAAAGGTGTCGGTGCAGACGGGGACAAGCCATGGCGGCGTGCCGCTCCCCGGCGGAGGCGTCGCCGAGGTGGCGCTCGATTTCACCGTGCTCGAACGCCTCGGTGCGCTGGCACGTGAGCGCGGACTCGCCGGTGCCGTGCAGCACGGAGCATCCACGCTGCCAGAGGATCTCTTCCACCGCTTCCCCGAAGTTGGCACAGCGGAGATTCACCTCGCAACCGGCTTCCAGAACGCGCTCTACGACCACCCCGCCTTCCCGGCTGAGCTGCGCGAGGAGATCGCTTCGTGGCTCGACGCGCATGCGGCCGACGAGGCGAAGCCAGGTGATACACGCGAGCAGTTCCTCTACCGCACCCGCAAGAAGGCGCTCGGCCCGTTCAAGCGCCAGCTCTGGGAACTCCCGCGTACAGCGGAGATCCTCGACACACAACGGGAGCGCCTGCAGTCGCTCTTTACGCAACTCGGTGTGGCAGGGTCACGCGACCTGGTTGAGCGTTGGGTGCCATCTGCAAATGAGCCGCTCCCAGCGGCTCCCGACGAACTGATCGCCGCGCGCTAGTCCGTGCGCGCTATGCGCGCGTGATGCCGGCTGCGTCGAGCGACTCACCGAGAATCTTCAACGCAAGGTCGATCTCCTCGCCCGTTGTGACAAGCGGCGGAATAATTCGAATCACCTGTGCATACGATCCGGCCGACAAGAGGAGGAGCTTCCGCTTGTTCGCCTCGGCGATCACGCGCTTGACCGCCTCGGCATCGCCCACGCGGCCGTCACCCTCGCCAGGTTTGACGAACTCGAGGGCGAGCATCAGCCCGAGTCCGCGCACGTCGCCAATCGCTGGTCGGCCTGCGGCGAGTGCACGGAGGCCCGCGAGCATCTGCGTGCCGCGCGCGGCAGCATTCTCAACGAGCTTCTCGTCTTCCATTACGTCAAGCGTCGCGAGTGCGGCGGCGCAGGCGACGACATTGCCGCCGTAGGTGCCGCCATGCGTTCCAGGGGCCCAGGTGGCGAGGAGATCCTTGCGCGCGATGATCCCGGAGAGCGGGAGGCCCGAGGCGATCCCCTTCGCCATGACGATGATGTCCGGCTCAACGTTCTGGTGCTGCACTGCAAACATTTTTCCCGTACGGCCGAATCCCGTCTGGACCTCGTCGGCAATCAAGAGAATGCCGAGTTCACGTGTGATCTCGCGCAGGCGGGGGAGGAAGCCGGCAGGCGGCACGATATAGCCGCCCTCACCGAGTACCGGCTCGACGATGACTGCTGCCACATCTTCGGCGCTTGCAAGCGTGTGGAGGGTGAGGTCCCACTCCTCCTCCCAGCGGCAGCTGCACCCTTTGCATGCGCCCGGTGCGCCGGCAATAGCAGGGTCGCGTGGCGCCACGGGAGCACGGAAGCACGACGGGAATGCAGTGCTGTAGACGGAACCAGGGAGTGGCTCAAAGTGGCCGCGGTAGACGTTCTTCGCTGTCGTCAGCGCCATGGTTTGTGCTGTGCGGCCGTGGTAGCCGCCGCGGAAGGTCAAGATCACGCGGCGCTTCGTTGCTCGCCGTGCGAGCTTCACTGCCGCCTCGACCGCCTCGGAGCCAGAGTTGGAGAGGAAGACGCCCCACGGCCCGCCGTCGAGGAGGCGGCTGAGGCGGTCGTGCAGCCGGAGGCCCGGTTCGTGATAGACGATGTTCTGCTGGCCATGGATCAACTTCGTTGCCTGCTCGGCGATCGCTGCTGCAATCTTCGGATGCGCGTGACC
>CAIPEX010000045.1 GCA_903864185.1 uncultured Chloroflexota bacterium
CACGACCGATGTGAAGCCTGGCGATCTTGTGGTCGGAGTCCCAGCTCGCTCACTCAGCAAGGCAGAATAATGGACGGTGTTCTCGGCGACCTAGGTCTCATCCTTCTCTTGATCGTTCTCAACGGATTCTTCGTTGCCGCGGAGATTGCCTTCGTTACAGTGCGGCGTACGAGGATTGACGAACTTGCAGATGCCGGAGACCGACGTGCCGTTCGCGTGCAGCGCCTCCTCCGCGATCCGGGTCGGTTCCTCGCGGTGATTCAAGTAGCGATCACGTTTTTAGGCTCACTCGCCTCCGCAGTCGCTGCGATCAGCATCGTCGAGGTTGTAACTGCACCACTCTCAGAGATCCCGCTCATCGGTGAGCGTGCTGGTGCAGCCGCCCTCCTACTCGTCACGCTCCTTGTCTCGCTTGTCTCGATCGTCTTGGGTGAGCTACTCCCGAAGGCGCTCGCGCTTGGCAGCCCTGATCGCATCTCGCTGATTGCGGCAGGTCCACTCTCGCTCTTCGCCAAGGTGGTGAGCCCGCTCGTTCTCGTCCTTGTTGCGGTCACTCGTGCCGTCTCGCGCCCCTTCGGCATTGACCCGACGCGCACCCCCGCCCTCTCCGCGGCAGAGATTCGCCTCATTGTTGAGCAGGGGAGTGAGCAGGGTGTCCTTGAGGCCGAAGAGGAGCAGATGATCTCTGCCGTCATGGGGCTTGGCGATTCGAAGCTGCACGAGGTTATGGTTCCTCGCATCGATATTGTTGCGATTGATGAGAGCGCCACGTTTGATGAGGCGGTGGCAGTCGTCCTTAAGGAGGGCCACAGTCGTACGCCACTGTATAAGGGTTCGATCGATCACGTTGTCGGCGTCCTGTATGCGAAAGACCTCCTCCGCATCATTGCTGCTGGCGGTGCGCGCCCACTACTGCGCGACATCATGCGACCAGCGATTTTCGTTCCAGAGTCGCAAGCGGTTGACGATCTCTTGAATGAGCTCCAGCGCCGCAAGGTGCACATGGCGATCGTGCTTGATGAGTACGGCGGTACGGCGGGGCTCGTAACGATCGAGGACCTTCTCGAGGAGATCGTCGGCGAGATCCAGGACGAATTCGACGAGGAGGAGCCGATGCTCTCACGCCTTGGGGCTGGTGAGGTCATCATTGATGGACGTGCCGATATCGAAGAGCTCACCAGTCTCATTGATCCAGGGCTGACCCTTGAGGACGATGAGGAGTACGACACGGTCGGGGGATTCGTCTACCACCGTATCGGGCGTGTCCCTGTCGTTGGCGACACCGTGAGCGTCGCACCGTTCTCGATCACGGTGGTCAAGGCCGCCGGTCGCCGCGTTGGGAAGGTTCGTGTCCGTTGGGACCACACCAAGGGGCATGCTGCCGCAGAGGCCTAGGCCGAAATCACCCTCGTCATGATCTCTTCAAGGCGCTGGAGCGCCTGTGGGTTGATTGCCTTCACTCCTCGGATCTCATCAAGTGCCCGTTGGCGCCAGGCGAGTGCTTCGCCCCGCGTGTACTCCCGCGCACCAAGGCGCTCAAGCACCTCTAGCCCTGCCGTGAGCAGGTCTGCCGCAGGGTCTGCAGTCGCATAGATTCGGGTGAGTGTCTCGCGATCGGAGCCCTCGGCGCGCTCAAATGCATAGAGGACCGGCAGGGTCTTCTTATGTCGCGCCAGGTCGGTTGGCTTCTTCCCTGTGGCGGCCTCGTCCCCCCAAATGCCGAGAAGATCGTCATTCAATTGGAAGGCGAGGCCAAGGGCCCAACCAAAGCGACGGAACGCATCGATCGTCGCCTCGTCATCGGTAGCGAGGATTGCACCAGATTCAACGGAGCCCGAGATCAGTGCCGCAGTCTTGCGGCCGATCATTTCGAAGTAGTGCTCGACGCTCTGCATCTCGCTTCTCGTGCTCGCCGCAATGTCCATGTACTGACCCTCACAAAGGCGGAGGCAGGTTTCGTCGTAGAGCTTCATCAGCCGGAGAACCTTCGCGTCGGAGAATCCGAGTGCGGTGAGGCGATGAAGGGCGACTCGGCTGATCGTGAACAGCGCATCTCCAGTGTTGATTGCCTGCGGAACTCCTTCGCGCACCCAGAGGGTGGAACGTCCACGCCGCTCCTGGTCGCCATCTTCAATGTCGTCATGCACAAGGCTGAAGTTATGGCCGAGTTCCACAGCAGCGGCTCCAGGGAGTGCGCGCTCCCAGTCGCTCGCAAGGGCAGAGTAGGTGAGGAGGCCGAGGAGGGGTCGCATCCGTTTCCCTGGCTTTGCGTGGAGGTCTCCGTAGCCCATGTGGTAGCGGATCTGCTCATACATCGGTGCGGTCAGGAGTTCAGCCCACTCATCCAGCAACTTCAAGATCTCGGTGTCTGTTGCGGCGACGAGCGCATCAAGGTCGAGGTCGAGCAGGTTCCCCCCTGTAGGCTCTGCGTTTGCCATATGCCTCCCCTTAATCGCTGTCGGCTACAGGCGTAATGCTACCCTGCGCGACATGACTGCACGTCGCACCACGAGTCTGACGGCGGTCGTGACCTCGCGCTTTCGCCTCGGCGAGGCCGACCGTGTCTTGACCCTCGTATCGCCAGACCGGGGTAAGTTCAAGGCGATTGCCAAAGGGGTACGTAAGCCGACGAGTCGCCTTGGCGGCGGTGTGGAACCATTTGCAGAACTGAGCCTCGGGCTCGCCGCTGGCCGCACCTTCGATGTCGTTACCCAGGTTCGCCCCCTCCGCGTCTGGCTCGGCCTACGCTCCCGCCTCCAGAGTGCAGCAGTTGCCTGGTACGTCGCTGAACTGGTCGAGCGGGCAACGAGCGAGGAGCAGCCAGACCCTGCGCTGTATGCCGTGCTCCTTCGCGCATGGGATCTCTTGGAGAGTGAGGCGCCAGACATGCTGGTTGCGCGGTGGGCCGAACTCGCCCTGCTCGATGCAGCAGGAGAGGCTCCACAGCTCGATGCGTGTCTTGACTGTGCCCGGCCGCCACTTGAGGGCGAGACGCTCCGCTGGGACGCTGAAGCGGGAGGGATCCGCTGCGTCGCACATCCTGGCGGCGATGAGCTCAGCAGTTCGGCGCTCCGGCTACTGCGCGCCTTGCGACGCTATGCTCCAGAAGAGATGGTTGCGCTACGAATTCCAGCGGCAGTGATGCAGGAGATTAATCGCGCACTGCGCGACTCGATCCGCCTGCTCTACGGTAGTGACCCGCGAAGTCGATCATTTCTTGATGAGGTGACTCGCCCATGAGCATACGTGAAATCATGCTCATTGCGATTGGCGGTGCGGTCGGTGCAACGGCGCGAGCCGTGCTCGATCGATCCGCTGAACTTATTGGTGCACCAGCACAGTTCGGCACCCTACTGATCAACACGATAGGGTCGTTCCTCGCCGCGCTGCTCGTTGCACTGGTCATCGAGCGCAGCATGCTTCCAGAAGATCTTCGTTCGTTTGCGATCATTGGGTTGCTTGGCGGATTCACAACCTTCTCAACGTTTGCTGTGCAGCTGGCTCGCCTGAGCACTGCTGGCGAGCTCAGTGGGGCTGCAATCTATGCGCTGGGCTCACTCTTCCTTGGGGTGCTTGCGGCCCTCGCAGGACTTGTGATTGGGCGAGGCCTCTAGCGAGCGCGCTTAGGCGCTGATGAGCCCTGTCGAGGTTGCGGCGAACCAGATGATCGCGAGCAGGGCGAGCATTGCTCCGTAGGTGAGCGCAATGCGGCGGAGATCTCGCCGGACGACGGGGAGCTCCTCGGCCAATTCTGCGGAGAGGCGCTGCGCCGCAGCGGCACGTGTGCCGATGAGTGGCGCGGCGGTTGGGCGTGTTGCTGTTGGACGCACGGGTGAGAGGTTCGCCTCGTATGCGGCGGCAGCGGCCTCTTCAGCCGGGGTGAGACCGCGGCGCGGGGCCGGCTTTGCCGCCTGCTTCGGGCGCTGGTCTGGACGGAATCGCTTCTCTCGTTTTGCCACCGTACCTCCTCTACTCGTGGGCTGAGGATACCCGACGCGGGCGGTCTAGGTCGGGCGGCTGCTAGGATCGCCCCGTGGCAACTGATCAACTGCTCCCCCTCGCGATTGCCGGCCTTCTCGTCGGCATCCTCGGCACCCTCCTCGCAGTGCTCGCCCTGATGCAGGCGCGTGGCGCACGTCAGACTCTTGCCGGGCTCTTGATTGATGAAGAGGGGAGCGGTGGAGACGGCAGGTTGACGAAGGCGCTCCACGCATTGCGCACACATGGCGATCAGCTGGCATCTGCTGGAGAGCGGCTCGAGCAACTTGAGGCCGCCCTGCCGCAGGCGATCAGTCGCATTGGCCTCATCCACTTCCAAGCGTTTGAAGATGTGGGCGGCGGTCAGAGCAGCGCGCTCGCACTCCTCGACGAACGCGGCGATGGTGCCGTGTTGACAGCGATTCACTCTCGCGCGGGAACGCGTGTCTACGTCAAGCAGATCACAGCAGGTCGTGGAGAGGTCACGATTGGCGAAGAGGAGGGCGCAGCAATTGCAGCCGCCCTTGCCGCCCCACGCCACGGCTCCGCAAAGCGGTGACCCCCCGCGCCCCTCAGCGAGGCGGCAAACCTTCTGACCGTGGGCTGCGCAATGAACAAGTACCCGTCTGGGGTGGGCTCCTCCCACCGCGGCCAACCGAGGTAGACCCAGACCTCGCAGGACTCGTCAACGACCTGAATGACGAGCAGTACGCCGCCGTGACACACGGAGAGGGTCCGCTCCTCGTTGTTGCCGGCGCAGGGACGGGTAAGACGCAGGTCATTACTCGACGTATCGCGTGGCTTATTGCGAGCCAGCGTGCCCTTCCAGAAGAGATCCTCGCCCTGACGTTTACCGACCGCGCAGCAGAAGAGATGCAGGCACGTGTCGACCGCCTGGTGCCTTACGGATATGCAACCACGCCGATCAAGACATTCCATGCATGGGGCGATGAACTCTTGCGCGAGAACGCCCATCGACTCGGCATCGCTGGTGATCTTCGCGTTCTCGGACGCGCCGAGGTGGTGCTCCTCCTTCGCGAGCACGTGTTCGAGCTTGGGCTGAAACGCTTCCTTCCGCTCGGTAATCCCACCTCCTTCCTTGGCGATATCGCGGCATATTTCTCGCGAGCAAAAGATGAGGGCGTTGATGCCGAGGGGGTTGCTGCGTTTGGGCAGTCACTCATTGTCCAGGCGAAGGCGGCACGGAGTGACCAGGGTGATCCTGCGATGGTGCAAGAACTCAATGAGTATGCAGATGCCCTTCAGCGACTTGGCGAAGAGCATGGCGAGCTTGCCTCGGCATTCGGTACCTACCGCTCAATCCTTGCGACGAGGGGGCTGTTGGATTTTGGCGACCAGGTGTTCCTCGCCCACGAACTCTTGAAGAACGATCCGCTCGTACTCGCGCGTGCGCGCGATCGGCACCGGTGGATCCTGGTGGACGAGTATCAAGATACGAATCGCCTGCAGGGCTCCCTCGTTGACCGTATCGCCTCAGGGAGCAGGAACCTCACCGCTGTGGGTGATGACGATCAGTCGATTTACCGCTTCCGCGGGGCGGCCCTCGGAAATATTCTCGGGTTTGTTGATCGCTACCCCGATACGACGAAGGTTGTCTTAACGAAGAACTACCGCAGTACGGCTCCAATCCTGCGGGCGGCGCGGACACTGATTCGCTTCAACGACCCAGAGCGCCTTGAGGTAAAGATCGGCATCTCAAAGGATCTCGTTGCAGTCCTGGGGGCCCCAACCGATGAACCAGTCGCATTCCGACGATTCCGCACGACTGCAGATGAGGCAGATTGGATCGCACACGAGATTGCAGCTTCGGTAGCGAGCGGACGTGCCGTCCGTGATCACGCAGTGCTGCTGCGAGCACACGTTGATGCGGGCGAGGTGACCCGCAGCTTGAATATGGCGCAGATCGCCTGGCGCTCCAGTGGAGCGGCCGGACTCTATGGACGACCCGAGGTCCGCCTCTTACTTGCTGGCCTCCGCCATGCGGCTGACCCCGAGGCATCCGCGCCACTCTTCCTTATCGCTGCTGATCCGCGCTTCCACGTTCCGCCGACCCTCCTTGCAACGGCGGTTGGCACGGCGCGTCGCACGCACGTCTCGCTGCGCACCGCTCTCGCCGAGTCGGGTGCAGGGAACACCGCCACCACTGAACTCCTCGGACGACTCGCGGAGATCGTCACGGAGAGTACGGAGCGGACGAGCGGCGAGGTGCTCTATCGCTGGTTGCGAGAGAGCGGCCTACTTGCCGAGCTCACACGCGAAGCTACGCCAGAGGCAGACGAGCAGATTCGTAATATCGGGAGACTCTTCGATGTCGTTCGTTCGCGGAGTCGCCTTCTCGAATTAGATCGCGTGCCGTTTTTGATTCAGTACCTTGAGGAGCTGGGGGAGGCGGGGGATGACCCTTCTGCTGTGGATGTTGATCCCGACCTGGATGCTGTCTCTATCCTTACGATCCACCAGGCGAAGGGGCTGGAATTCCCGATTGTGTTCGCCCCCAACCTCGTGGAGGGTCGCTTCCCAGCACGTGGCAGGGCAGCGCCACTCACGTTGGCGGCAGAACTCGGTGGCACCGAGCAGGTAGTTCCAGAGGATCCCCGCACCCCCGATCAACCGAACCTGCTCGACGAAGAGGCGCTCCGTGAAGAGCGTCGGCTTGCCTACGTTGCGATCACGCGTGCCCGGACACGCCTCTATCTCAGTGCAGCAGAGCGTGCAGTGAGCGGCGTCCGTGCGCGCAAGGTGAGCCGCTTCGTTGCTGAGGCCTTAGACCTCTCGCGCGCGCAACTTGAAGAGTCACCGCTTCCGGAGGAGGCGGGCGATCGTATTGCTGGGCTTGCGGTCGCTCCACCACGCCTGCCGGCACTTGCAGCGCGAGGGGCGCTCACGACTGACCAGGGGCCGCTCACACTCAGCTTCACGGCGATCGAGGCCTACCTTGCCTGCCCATTGCGCTATCACTATCAGCAGCGCCTCAGGATCCCTCTACCGCCGCATCACGCAGCGATCTACGGTTCAGCGCTCCATGCAGCTGTTGCCGAATTCCATCGAGGCCAGATGCGTGGCGAGCCGCCCGCGATCGACGCGCTAGAGGCCGCGATCGATCGGAGCTGGCAGAGTGCGGGCTTCATCTCCCGTGCTCACGAGGCAGCACGCCGTTCAGCTGCCAGCGAGGCAATTAGCAAGTTCCGCGCTATCGAGATGGCGGACGGTGCGCGGCCAGCGTACGTGGAGAAAGATTTCACGTTCGATCTTGGCGGTCACCGCATCCGAGGGCGGTGGGACCGTGTCGACGTTCGACAGCTCGCTGCTGGTGAGCGCACAACCCCGATCCCTGAAATCACCAGTACTGGAGACGTGGTGCGCCCAACGCTCCCACTCGGTGAGGATGAGTGGGTCGAGATCAGCGATTACAAGACAGGTGGTCGTGATGATGAGGAGCACGGCATCAAGCGCGCGAAGGAGGCGCTGCAGCTCCAGCTCTATGCACTTGCCTGGCGCGCAACAACTGGGCGACTCCCTGATGCAGTGAGCCTGCGCTTCCTTGATACGAGTCGCGTCGCCACCGTGCCCGTTGAGCCGAAGCGCATTGAGAAGGCACATGGTCAGATCCTTGCAGTAGCAAACGGTATCCTCGCTGGCAACATGGAGCCAACGCCTGAACTGATGACATGCACCTACTGTTCGTATCGCGAGCTTTGCCCGGCATCGAAGGCACCAGCGGGGCGTCCAGCATGAGTGGCAGTAGGCCAGAGCACCTGGAGCAGCTGACGCTCGATGAGCTTGCCGCTGGCCATGAGGAGCGGCGATCCGTGCAACCGCTCCGCCCAATGCCATCACCACATGTGCCGCCACCCCCGCGAATCCCGTTTGAGGATCAGCGTCTAGTTCGGCGACTCTGGGTCATTGCGCTTCTCTGCGCAGCGGCAGCGGTCGCTGGCATGCTGAGCGTGAACCCACTGGAGCAGCCTCTCCTGGGCGCATGCATCGCGCTCCTCCTTGGCGGCACGGTGAGCGCGGTCACCACGCCACTCCTGCTGGTCGAGGCGCATCGTCGTACGCCTGGACACGCCGAGCTGCGCCGTCGGCGTGCTGTGCGGCGCGGGCTCCTCCTCGGGCTCCTCCTCGGCGGCTATGCCCTCTTTCGCACGTTCGGCCTCGGCGGCCCCACCGGGCTTGCAGTAGCCGCACTCCTTGTTCTCGCTGCAGAGGCTGCCCTCACCCGCGCGGACGTACATTCGGTGTAGCATTTAGCTGCGCCCTGCTGGACGTTGGCTCGAACCGGCGACGCAAAGAACCAAGGTGATTTATGAGCCAGTCAACACCACCATTTGCCGCTTCAATCGCTGAACTTGGGTGGGGCGGACCCCAAGAGAATCGCTCACCGCTCGACCGTCCTTCGTATGTGGGCCCCGTTTCTTTCTGCCAACTCCCGTGGGTGGAAGATCCCGCTGAGATCCGTCGGCGCGAGGCAGATATCGCGATCATTGGCGCCCCATTTGATGACGCGGTAACGCATCGACCAGGGACACGATTCGGCCCACGGGCAATCCGTGAGGCGCAGTATCAGACGGGCATGCTGCATTCGCTCCAAGTCGGCGTTGCACCATTTGAGGTGCTCCGCGCTGTCGATGCGGGAGATGCGCAGGTCTACCCTGGCCGCCTTCAGCATGGGCATGGTGAGATCTATCGCAAAGTGCGTGAGGTGGCAGAGACCGGTGCGATTCCGATCGTGCTTGGGGGAGACCACTCAATCACCTGGCCCAATGCAACGGCCGTTGCTGAGATGCGTTGGCCGCAACGGATCGGGATCGTGCACTTTGATGCCCATGCCGATACCGCGATGGATGGCTACGGATCACTCCATAGTCATGGAGCACCGATGCGCCGGCTGATCGAATCTGGCGCAGTACTTGGCAAGAACTTTGTGCAGGTTGGCCTCCGCGGGTACTTCCCAGATGAGCCGACGCTTGCCTGGATGCGAGCACAAGGCATGCGGAGCCACTTCATGACCGAGATCGAGGAGCGGGGATCTGAGGCCGTTGTTGCGGATGCGATCGCTGAGGCGCTCGATGGCCCCGATGCAATCTGGATCAGCCTCGACATCGATGTCGTCGATCCTGGGCTTGCCCCTGGAACGGGAACGCCAGAGCCGGGCGGCATGCTTACACGAGAGCTCCTCCGCGCATTGCGACAGATCGCGCAGAAGGTTCCAATCGCCGGGATGGATATCGTCGAGGTCTCCCCGCCATACGACTGGGCGGAGTCCACGGCGATGATTGCCAACAGGGCCGCACTCGAGGTGATTAGCTCTCTCGCAAAGCGCAAGGCGGCAGGAGAGACGATTCGCTGGACGGGGCACCGCTGACCGAAGCCGCGACCGAGCTGGCGCTCCTCCTCGACGAGGGGGATCTAACCGCTGGGGCTGACGACGACCGTGCCTTTTGGCAGAGCCTCAACGGCACATTCAACGGACCAGTTGGCGAGCTCGGCTGCGGCGGTGGGCGCCTCCTCGCACTCTTCGATGAGCCGAATCGTCTCCTCGTCGGTATCGATGCAGACCCGCATGCGCTCCGCCTGGCGCGCGAGCGATTGCCAGGCGCTCGCCTCATTGAGGGCGACCTGCGAACGTGGCGCCCAGCCGACACGAGTGTTCCACGCGCAGGGCTGGTCATTGCTGGTGGCGACCTCTTGCCACTCTTGCTCACAGAGGCAGATCTCCGCGATCTCTTCGCTACGGCGGCTGCATGGCTCCGTCTTGATGGTCACCTCGGACTGGATGCGACCAGAATCGATGCGCAGCTCCTCGCGGAAGCGATCGGTGATCCAGAGTGGGGGAGTGATATCACGTGGCACGATGCTGCTGGGCGGCGGATCGATCGCGAGAGTCGCCTACTCGCTGACGCTGAGGGGCGCCCCTCCGTTGCACTGCTGCAGATTCGCCACCGCATCGATGGCGAGGCTCTCGACGAGAGGGCTCCAGTGCCGATCCGCGCCTGGCAGCCGGCGGAGGTAGAGGCGGCCGCCGCAGCCGCCGGTCTTGCACTCGTTGAGCAACGCGGCAGCAGCCGCATGCGCTGGCTGTTACGGTCACACCATGGCTGACACGCGTCCGATCGGATTCTTCGACTCAGGCGTGGGCGGGCTCACGGTGTTGCGCGAGGCGCAGCTCCGCCTTCCAGGTGAGTCGACGATCTACCTCGGAGATTCTGCGCGGCATCCATATGGAACCCGCAGTGACGAAGAGGTGGTGCACTTTGCAAGCGAACTTGCAGAGGCGCTGATCGACGAAGGCGTCAAGGTGATCGTGATCGCCTGCAACACGGCGACAGCAGTCGCGCTTCCTGCGCTGCGGACGCGTTATCCAGAAACGCCATTCATCGGGGTGATTCGACCTGGTGCCGCCGCCGCAGCACTCTCAACGCGAAACGGGAGGATCGGGGTGCTCGCCACCGCCGCAACCGTGCGGTCTGGTGCGTATTTCACAGCAATTAAAGATGAGAACCCTGCGCTCCACATCGTGCAGGTCGCCGCCTCAGAGCTCGTTCCGCTGATCGAGCAGGGCGAGCACGGCTCGGCCGCCCTGAGGAGCGCAGTTGCACAGGCACTCCTTCCGTTGACGAGCATCGATCCGTCGCAGCGCGTCGATACGCTCCTCCTCGGATGTACCCACTTCCCGTTTGCCCGCGAGGCGTTCGCATCGTGCTTTGGCGATACCGTGGCGATTGTTGATTCGGCTACTGCCGCAGCTGGGACGCTGCGCGAGGTTCTTGCCGTGAATCAGTTGGAGGCACCTGGTTCATCGCGTGGCACTGCAGCCGATGCTGGGCATGCGGGCCATACGGCGCCAGAGCATGTTGCAGTAACCCCAACGCATCGACTACTCACGACGGGCGACACGGCGCAATTCCGTCAGTTAGCCGTGAGCCTCTTCGGTAGTGAGCGCGCCGTTGAGACTATTGAGCAGTACAAGGTGCCAGCGCGAGGCTAGCGATCTGGGAGTACCGGGAGGATCGCACGGACGATCGCCGCTGCGTTCGCTGAGGCGAGCTCGAGATACTCCCAGAATGAGACAGCGGCGGCGCCATCCCCGGCATCGCTCACGCTTCGAATCACAAGCCACGGAACTCCCCAGCGTGCTGCCGTATAGGCGATTGCTGCCCCCTCCATTTCAACGAGGTCTGCACCTGTGCGCGCGGCAATTGCATCTCGCGTTGTCGCGTCGTTGACGAACCAGTCTCCCGTTGCAATGCGGCCGCGCGAGAGCGTAATGTTGCGTGCCTGTGCGGCGGTTAACGCTGCGGCGGTAGCCGCATCGATGAGTGCTGCACTGGTGCGAATGTGCGGATCTCCAGCCGACGGGGTTTCTGCGCCGTAGCCGAACAGCCGAAAGCCACCCGCCTCCGCAGCGGCAAAGTCATGCTGCAGCACCTCGCCTGCAACGACGACATCGCCCACCTTGAACCCGTGTGTCAGCGCGCCAGCAGAGCCAACCGAGATCACGCAGCGCGGCTCTATGGCCATAGCGGCACTCGTCGCAACCGCTGCTGCAACCTTGCCGACGCCGCAGTTGAGCAGCGCGACAGGAGTGCCATCGATGCTCCCGCGCAGGAGTGCCCCCAGCGCGAGGCCGGGGAGGGGGGCCACCTCAAGGCCCGTCGCAAGCGCCTCGATCGCAGCACGCTCTTGGGGTAGGGCGCAGACGATAAGTACCGGGCTATGCAGCGTGCTGGACATACGGCAGAGGATAGCGCCGTGAGAGGCGGCTAGTGCTCGGGCTCGTCGCCACCGTCGAGGTCAACGATTGCCGTGCGGGTGCGGCGGGGGGTACGTCCGGCGAGGAGGTCTTCCGCGTCAAGAAGGTCGGGGTCATCTTCTCCTAGCTCCTCATCCTCTTCATGGCCCCCAGCGACGAGTTCGGATGGCGACTCCTCACCAGTAACGATGACGGCTGCTGCAATGGCGCGGTCGAGCGCCGCGGTGAAGCCGTGTGTGCGCTCGAGCTCCGCTGCGATGGCTTCGATCAGGGTCTCCTCTTCGTATGCGCTCGCGACACGCGTACGTGCCGCCTCGACCGCCTCGAGGAACTCAGCAGGAGAGAAGTGCTCCTCATGCGCAAGGGTGATCCCAAGGCCGAGCTCGTCGTCCGCCTCGCGCAACTCATAGAACAACATAGGGAGACAGTAGCACTGGGAGGGGAGTACTTGACGGTTCTTGGCTGAAGCGCCGACACTACTCGTATGCGCAACTGGATCTCTCGCATGCTCCCGCTGCCGAAGGGCCGCGTGCCACGTGTGCTCTCACTGCTGCTCCTCCTGGTCTTCACCGTCGCGTTCACGCGTAACGTGATCAGTGCCGTGCAGGCAACCCTTGAAGTCAATCGCCTCCGTGATGAGAATGCCGCACTGCAGGCGCAGGCCGACGCGCTTGCTGCCGAGCGCGTGCTCCTCGACGACCCAGCCTTCCTTGCACTCATTGCGCGCGGCTACAGTCTCGGATCGACAGTGGAGCGGCCATTTGCGCTCGCTGCAAATGCGCCGGCACTTCCCGATGATGCACCGGGCTCGGCGGCACGCCGCGTGACCACGGGTGCAACGACCCCCTCACCGATTGACGTGTGGCTCGGGGTGCTCTTCGGAAGCTAGCGCGGATTACTCCTTGTCGCCGAAGATTGTCCAGTGCCAGGGCTTCACTGCATCGCCTGTGAGTTCAACCGCAACATGCTTGATCTGCGTGTACTCCTCGAATGAGTAGCGACTCAGGTCCTTGCCAAATCCTGATTGCTTGAATCCTCCGTGTGGCATCTCACTCAAGAATGGGAGGTGGTCGTTCACGAGCACCGCGCCGAAATTGAGCGAGTTGGCGACGCGGTGGGCGCGCTGCACGCTACTCGTCCAGACGCTTGCAGCCAGCCCGTACGGGGTGTCATTCGCGAGACGGAGCGCCTCCTCCTCACCCCTGAAGGGGAGCATCGCGAGCACAGGGCCGAACACCTCATGCTGCACAATCTCGCTCTCCTGCTTGCAGCCGGCGATGAGTGTCGGGGCATAGAAGGAGCCATGCTCAAAGCCGGTCGGCGCTACTGGGGCACCACCGAGAAGGATCTCAGCACCGTCAGCACGGGCGCGCTCAACAAATCCCGCCACGCGATCGCGCTGCACCATTGAGATCAACGAGCCCATATCTGTTGCTGGGTTGAAGGGGTCACCGAGTCGAATCGTTGCTGCGAGTTCTGCGACGCGGGCAACGAGTCGATCGTAGATCTTCTCCTCGATGTAGAGGCGCGTTGCAGCCGTGCAGTCTTGTCCAGCATTGACAAATGCACCTGCAACGGCGCCACGCGCGGTCGCTTCAATGTCAGCGTCTGCAAAGACAACGAGCGGCGCCTTCCCGCCGAGCTCGAGGTGCAGGCGCTTCAGCGTTGGGGCACCAGCAGCCATCAACGTACGTCCAGTCGCGCTGTCGCCAGTGAGTGCAATGATGTCGACACGTGGATCTGCGGCGAGCTGGGCTCCGATCGCTGCGCCCGGTCCCGTAACAACATTGACGACACCCTCTGGGAAGCCTGCCTCGCGCGCCAACTCGGCGAAGCGAATGGCGGTGAGCGGCGTTGCACTCGCCGGCTTGAGGACAACGGTATTGCCTGCTGCAAGCGCAGGTGCTGCCTGCCAGACCGTCATCGCCAACGGGTAGTTCCACGGAGCGATGAGTGCGGCAACCCCGATCGGTTCGCGGCGGATCATGGAGGTGTGGCTGCCGGTGTACTCGCCCGCAGCGATCCCTTCTGGGCTGCGAAGGATGCCCGCGAAGTAGCGGAGGTGGTCAATCGCTGCTGGAAGATCGCCATCGCGGCGCAGCTTGCGCGCAGTACCGGTCTGCCACACCTCGAGATCAGTGAGCACTTCCGACTCGCGTTCAACGAGATCGGCCAACTTCAAGAGGAGCGCTGCACGTGCTGCGGGCGGCGTCGTGCGCCAGCCACCCGTGTCGAAGGCGACGCGTGCGGCGTGAATTGCTGCATCGACATCGGCGTGTGTCGCAAGTGGAATCTCGCCGATCGCCTCCCCACTTGCCGGGTGGCGCAGGGTGAAGGTGGCACCGGCCTCTGCCTGGCGGGAGAGCCCGCCAATGAGGAGGTCTGGTTTGAAGTTTGGGCTCACCTGTCGCATACGGGTGAGCGTAGGCGATCGCGCCAAATCTGGCACCCGTTGGCGCGCTAGGATGAGCAGATGGCAACTGGGCGACGACCAAGGCGCGGGAGCACGACGGCGAGCCTTCTGACGGGGTCAGCTGGCAGCAGCCCTGCCGCGACGCCCGCCCCATCCGCACTCTCCGCGAGCAGCCCGTGGAGCTACGCGCCGGCCCCCGAGAGCCGTGATGTTGCGCAGATTCGTTCGCGCTATGGACTCTTCATCGACGGGAAGGAGCGGGCACCATCTGGCGGCGAGGTGACGATCACCTATAACCCGGCCACAGAGGAGCCGCTCGCCGAGATTGCGAAGGGGACTCCAGAGGATGCCGATCGCGCCATCGAAGCTGCAAGTCGCGCCTACCGCAAGGTTTGGTCACGCCTGCATCCACGCGAGCGGGCAAAGTATCTCTATCGCATCAGCCGCATTCTCCAAGAGCGAAGCCGCGAGTTTGCCGTTACGGAGACCTTGGATTCAGGCAAGCCGATTCGCGAATCGCGCGATGTCGATGTACCGCTTGCCGCCGCACACTTTTGGTATTACGCCGGCTGGGCAGACAAACTTGCCTACGCGGTTCCAGGGAGGCGCCCAGAATCACATGGTGTTGTCGGGCAGGTTATCCCGTGGAACTTCCCACTCCTCATGCTCGCCTGGAAGATTGCCCCCGCGCTCGCGGCAGGGAATACGGTCGTACTGAAGCCGGCGTCAACGACGCCACTCACGGCGCTCCTCTTTGCTGACGTCTGTCGGCAGGCGGGCCTCCCAGATGGAGTCGTCAACATCATCACGGGGCCAGGGAGCACCGGCATGGCGATCGTGACCGATCCGCGTGTTGCGAAGGTTGCCTTTACGGGCAGCACCTCGGTCGGCGTGACAATCGCCAAGGGGATCGCAGGCCAAGGGAAGGGTCTCACCCTTGAGCTTGGCGGAAAGGCGGCGAACATCGTCTTTGAGGACGCCGCACTCGACCAGGCGGTCGAGGGGGTCATCAATGGCATCTTCTTCAACCAAGGCGAGGTGTGTTGTGCCGGTAGCCGCCTCCTCGTCCAAGAGTCCATCGCCGAAGAGTTCTTGGCCCGCTTGCGCAATCGCATGTCAACGCTGCGCGTTGGCGACCCGATGGATAAGAACACCGATGTCGGCGCCATTAACTCCCGTGCGCAGATGGAGACCATCGGTGAACTCGTTGCGAGTGGTGTGAGCGAGGGGGCAGAGATCTGGCAGCCCGCATGCGACCTCCCAACGCGCGGATGGTTCTTCCGCCCAACACTCTTCACCAATGTGGCGCAGAGCCATCGCATTGCGCGCGAAGAGATCTTTGGCCCGGTACTTGCCACCATCACCTTCCGGACGGTCGCTGAGGCAATCGAGAAGGCGAACAACACGGCGTATGGCCTCTCTGCTGGCATCTGGACAGAGAAGGGGAGCCGGATCCTCCACGTTGCCAATGCGCTGAAGGCTGGGGTTGTCTGGGCGAATACATTCAATCGTTTCGACCCCACCTCGCCATTTGGTGGCTACAAAGAGTCGGGATACGGACGTGAGGGTGGGCTCCAGGGCCTCCATGCGTATTTGAGGAGTTCGTAATGGCGAAGAAGCGGCGCCAGATACCGATTCCAATCCTTGAGCCGATTGAGGTCGGCAGCGAAAGCCCGCGTCTCGAGGTGCGCCGAACTCCGAAGCTCTACATCGGCGGTGCGTTCCCACGGAGTGAGTCTGGGCGGACAGATCAGCTCGCGTTGAAGCACGGTGACCTTGCTAACGTCGCGCGAGCATCGCGGAAAGATATGCGCGAGGCGGTACGTGTCGCGCGAGCAGCGAGCGATAGCTGGGGCTCAAAGGGTGCCATGGTGCGCGGGCAAATCCTCTATCGCGTTGCAGAGCTAATGGAAGGGCGTGCAGCGCAGTTTGAAGCAGACCTGATCGCGCACGGCCGCGGTCGTCGCGCTGCCGCTGCAGAGGTATCCGCGGCAATCGATCGTGTGGTCTGGTTTGCCGGTTGGCCGGATAAGATTCCGGCCGTGCTTGGCGGGACGAACCCTGTTGCCTCGTCGCACTTCGTCTTTACGATTCCAGAGCCAACGGGCGTGGTTGCCATCATCGCGCCAGAGTCATCGGCGCTGCTCGGGCTTGTAACTCGCCTCTCTGCGGTGCTTGCTGGCGGGAATGTGGCAGTGTTGCTTGCGAGCGAGTCGGCGCCACTTCCGGCGGTAACGCTCGCCGAGACGCTTGCGGTGAGTGATGTGCCAGGCGGGGTCGTCAACATCTTGACTGGAAGGCGTGCGGAGCTCATCCCGCACCTCGTGCGCCATGCCGACGTAGATGGCTACGATCTCTGGGGTTGCCCCGACGCCCTCATGATTGAAGCGGAGCAAGGCGCAGCAGAGCACGTTGCGCGTGTCGCACGCCGACCGCACGGGAGCGAAGACCACGAAGACGCCTTTGATGGGGAGCGCGGCGAGCGTATTGATGCGCTAAGCGCCTTCCTCGAGATGAAGACCGTCTGGCACCCGATCGGCTCGTAGCCGATCGCTCAGTCCAGCGTGAAGTCGTCCGGATCTGCGTAGGCGCCCGTCGCCTCTTTCTCCAGCTGCATCAGAAGGTCATTGACGAGGCTCGATGCGCCAAAGCGGAAGCGGTCTGGCGTCAGCCAGTCTGGCCCGAGCGTCTCATGCACCACGACGAGGTATTGAATCGCCTCTTTTGCGGTGCGGATGCCGCCAGCAGGCTTCATGCCAACGATCTTCCCCGTCTGGTTCCAATGCTCGCGAATTGCCTCAAGCATCACAAGCGTGAATGGAAGCGTTGCGGCAGGCGTCACCTTGCCCGTTGAGGTCTTGATAAAGTCGCCACCAGCGGCGATCGCCAGCGCTGACGCGCGGCGAACGTCGTCGTAGGTGCCAAGTTCACCTGTCTCAAGGATCACCTTCAAGTGGGCTGGACCACACGCCTCTTTTACGGCGACGATCTCGTCCCAC